>DASVGB010000033.1:0-9032 GCA_036379755.1 Candidatus Saccharimonadia bacterium
TGCCTGTATTGGTAGCACGCACTACCAGCCAAGCCGATTGTCCGGCCATCATTGTTGATAAATCACGGGGAGTTGTTCTTGAAGCGTCGGTATAGCCGCCTTGACCAGAAAGTGCCCAAGTATATGAAATAAGACCATTCACCACATAGTAATCTGCGCTGGCTGATGTGTAGTCAACCTCTTCGCCGCCACTCAGCACTTGCGAAGTATTGTTAACCGTAACCTGAGCGTCCCCGCTCATTAATGTTTGGAACGTTACCGTTGCGATTACTCCGTTGGATGTATGGCCGCTGGTACGCCCCCTCTGAATAACTATGCTCCCGCCACTGCATACATCTGGCTGAGGCGACAGGGTAAAGTCAGGGGAGTTGGCAACGCTCACACAGGCCAAACGGCTGCTAGGATACGTAAGCTCGGCCGAAACAGTATCAACGGCTTCCCCGACTGTCGCAAGATTGATGGTCATGGTGAAGGTTGCGCCTTTGCTAACGTTGTGCGCCGCAGGACCCAGCGATAATTGCACCGATCCTGCCGCCCGTATGGAGCGCACCGGCAGAGCAGCAACCACTATACTGGCAACCATTAACACAATTAAGGCTAGAGCCGAACATTTCATACAGGTTCTAATTTGTTAGTTTTATTTTCCCTTTTCTAGGGTAGTACGGACCCATTATAGCTTATTGGTAAGCGTAAGCGCAATAATGGTAAAATAGGGGAGATGATTGAAGCAAAAAAATCCCGGCCTTACTGGCACGTAGATGCAAAATGGATATGCGGACTGCTTCTGGTAGTGATGCTCGGTGCCGGCCTGTTTGCCGTCGGGCTTTACCGGCTTACCGAGCGATCAAGCGCCCAGGCGCTTACCGGTGCCATCGCCACAACTTTTTTTATCAACCCAAATGCTGACGTTAGCGCCAACGAAGTGCGCCATAAGCTACAGCCGCTTTACGACCAAGGCCTCGGAGCCATTGCCGAGACCGCTTCGCCCGACCCTAAGAAGCAGGCTGAGATTACCAAGCAATTACGCCCACTCGCCCTCCTCACCAACGACGCCCACAGCTTGGTGTACAAAATCATCTTAGGAATATCAATTGCCACCCTAATCCTGACGGGGGGCCTTATCTTTTTTAGCCGTCGATTCGGCAAGCTTGTTTCGGTTGGCGTTGTTTTGCTGGTACTAGCATTGCCAGGCACGCTGCTCTTTTTGACATTCCAAAGCGGCGGTGCAACCAATGGGATGCATATAGGATCAATTGGACCGCCAATCCTTACACTTATTGCCAGCGCTTTTTTACCTGGCTATGCCATAGCCCTTGCGATGGCGGCCGGTTTATTAGTACTGAGCGGTGTCCTCAAACTCATCCGGCGCTAAGGCGCTCACATCAACCTATTCCACGTAATCGCCGACCCACCAATCGGCAACTTCGCACAAAAAGCTGGTTGCTTCATTATGTTTTTCCGAATTATGAAAATTCTGAAAATCCTCCTCGCTTGCAAAAAGAGATTCCAGAATAATAATATGTCCCTTACGCCCATCAACCGACTCGTGAACCTCCCATCGCTCAAGACCTTGGCACCCTTGCCCTGCTTGATTTAACAGTGCGAGAGCATGCTGGTTTTGTTCGCCGGAGATGCCATCTTTCAGGCGAAATAGAATAATATGATGATATTTCGACATAACCTTGCTTGGTATAATGATAACAAATGCCCAACGCCTTAAAGAAAAATCGTCATCGACTATATCTAAGTATAGGTGCCCTAGTTATCTTAATGGGAGTTATCGCTTTTGAGGTTCTGCCACAAATCCAGCAGGCGGCCCATGAAAGGAAGGCAAAAGCTAATGCCCTTCAGGCATGTTTGCAAGACCAGGCTAGCATTCCCAAAGGAATGAGAACATCAGGAACCTACATCGATTGTCGAGCTTTATATAAATAGGTGTGCAGAACCCTTATGTTTAGGTGGTAGAATGAGGAGTATGCAAACAACACTACTCATGAGGTTCTTTTCATTTTTCATCTTGGCTAGTGCATGGATGGTCGCCATGCCAGGAGAGGCCCATGCCGTTCCCCCTATTGTATTCCCCGTCATAGGTCCGGCCAGTTACTCAAACGACTTTAACGCACCCCGCACCAATGGCATTCATGGGGCCACCGACATCTTTGCCCCTAAAGGAAGGCTGCTCGTTTCGCCAGTAAACGGTACCATTACGTCGGTCATCGTCCCGCAAGCCTCATGGGGTTACAGTGTTACGGTTCGTGACACCGAAGGCTATTCATTCCGCTTCATTCATATGAATAATGACACTCCAGGAACCGACGACGGGCAAGGCGGCCCCATGAATGCATATGCAGCAGACATGAAGACCGGCAATCCGGTAGTAGCCGGCCAGCTACTGGGCTATTTGGGCGACTCCGGCAATGCCGAAACTACCGCTCCTCATTTACATTTTGAAATTTTTGCCCCTGACGGGTCACTGATTAACCCCTATGATTCTCTCAACCGGGCGAGTAGAATTCCTGGCCCGGTACATTATCCGGCGCTTCCCAATGAAGTACTGCCTTACCCGGGCCTAACCGGACCTATGAAAATTGCCATGGGTAATTTTGAGGGCAGTAGTACGACGTCTGAAATGATCACCGGTGCTGGCAGCGGTGCACCTCCTCACGTAATTGCAGCCCGAACCGACGGCACCGTTCTCGCCAGTTTTTATGCGTACTCGCAAGGGTTCAGGGGCGGGATTGACGTTGCCGCTGGTGACATTGATGGTGATGGCATAGATGAGATTATCACCGGAACCGGTCCGGGCGCCGGTCCGCATGTCATGGTCTATAAGTTAAATGGTACGCCCGTAGCCAGCTTTTATGCTTTCAACCCAAGTTTTAAAGGAGGCATATCGGTAAGTGCCGGTGATTTGGATGGTGACGGCAACGACGAAATTGTGGTCGGTGCCGGACCGGGAGCCGGTCCGCATGTCATAGCCTATAAGGCCGACGGCTCTACCGTAGTAGCCAGTTTTTATGCCTACGCCCAAGGCTTTAAAGGGGGTGTAGATGTAGCCGCCGGAGATGTAGAGGGCACCACTGATGCCGAAATTATTACGGGTGCCGGACCGGGTGCTCCTCCGCATGTTATGGTTTACCAGCCAGATGGCACCTCGCTCGGCAGCTTTTACGTCTATGATCAAGGAAACCGGTCTGGAGTCCGGGTAAGCGCTGGTAACATTAGAACGAGTTCTACAAAAGACGAGATCCTCACCGCTCCCGAAGCACTTCCGGGCGGGCCGCTGATTAAAGTAGTAACATATGACGGCACCACCATCTCGCAATTTAATTTTATGGAATCGTGGTGGTTAGGGTATCACGATATTGGAGCCGGATATGATACCAGCCGAGCTGCTACCGGTGGCAATCGGCGCGCATCAGTGAGAGTTGGGCCCAGTTAACTAGCCGGTAAGCATGTTAACCATAATGTGGGGGAATTATGAACGAAGATATTCAAACCTACAATAATGGCCAGGAGGAAACAAGTAAGGCACTGTGCGAATTGCTCATTCATGAAATACGACTAGCTCTTCCGCATGCTGAAAGTAAAATTTGGCATGGTGCGCCCGTCTGGTTCTTAAGCGGTAATCCGATTGTCGGCTACGATGTGCTGAAAGATTGTGTCAGATTGTTATTCTGGAGCGGCCAGTCATTTAATGAGCCGGGGTTGAAAAAAGAAGGCAGCTTCAAGGCCGCAGAAGCACGCTATACTGACACAAGCCAAGTCAGTAAAGTTGATCTAGCGCGCTGGTTAAAGAAATCAATAGAAATTCAATGGGATTACAAAAATATAGTGAAACGGCGCGGGGTGCTAGAAAGGCTGAGGTAGTATAATCAATTCATGATCACAAAAGAAATCAGCGGCGGTGTGGCACATGAGATGCCAGCGGACTTGAGAAAGGCCCTTACTTCCACCTCGACGGCTTTAGCTGCCTGGGAAGACATCACACCGCTCGCACGCAATGAATGGATGTGCTGGGTGGAAGAAGCCAAGAAAACCCAAACGAGGGCTCATCGCATCGAGAGAACGCGCACAGAACTTATGGAAGGAAAGCGCCGCCCCTGCTGTTGGGCCGGCTGCAATCATCGTTGATAAGACAGTGTTGGATTTTGCCTTAGATGATACAGGGCGGTTAGCAATTGCTCTAGGCGTTTGATTACAGTCAGCTCAAAGCCTAGCTTATCTATTCGCCGAGCCCGGCTTCTCCTCTGTTGCCTAGCGTGGCATACAATGACATACTTAGTGATAGGCATCAACCATAAGAAGTATGTTCAATAAACATCTCATTATCATGTTCTTCGGTTCTGGAAAAAGCTGATGCATTCAATCAAGCGCTTTGCCAAGGACTACAGCTTGCCGTTGGCAGCAACTGTGCTGTTCGGGTTGCTCATAACTGGTTCGGTGGTTTTGCGCATGTCCCAACGGGCATCGCTCGCCGACTGGCTGGATGCTGCCACGAATGATGGCAAATACTCTAGCACGCTTCTTAGTCAGGACAAACCAGAGGAAGTCACGCGCGGTAATGATACTCCACAGCAGTTGACACAGACTCCGGAGGGCAGTCCGACTTCATTTGCGATTTCTCCTAACAATCAGCCAGTTGCAAATCCATCTACCCCGCCAGGAGGTGGAACACCTTTGTCGCCACTATTTAGTGTTTCTATAGCTTATTTCCAAAAAGGGGAGACGACTTTAGAGTGCTCGACTCCAAAACCTAAACCCAAGACCTGTTCAAAGCAATATGTATTTAATGGTGGCGTCCGGACACAGAACGGTCCAGGAAACGTTACATATAGTTGGCGCAGCAGCATCCAAAGCCTGACAGCAAGTGGCAGCTTCACTGCCAGCAGAGGCGAGGCGCTCGCTCCTTTGCAGAAAATAGTCACCATGCCTTGCGACACGGTTAGCGACTTTAGCTTGCAGCTGGTAGTACTATCACCTTCATTTGTCCAATCCACCGTGTTTAACACGAACCATAACTGCAATGAGATCTAATTGATGGATGCGATGCATAAAGAGCACCCTAGCAACTTGCAGCGCCACTTTATTATGTGGGTTTTGCTGCCCCCTTTTGGAGTTTTCCTGGCATTAAGTATTCTTGGTCTTTGGCAGCTTGAAGTGATGCTGCACCGCCAGGCTATTGGTGACCTACAACGTGCCTCAACCGCCACTGCCGCAAATGTTAATCAGCAATTTTCCCTGCACGAAACCGTTCTCAAGCAAATGGGCACCGAACTGTTTGTTATTAAAAATGAATACCGCACAAATAGAAAGAATCTTGAAGACAATTATAATGCCTGTCGGGCATATCTTCTCAAGTATGCTACCCCCAAATTAGCTCCAAATGGGACATGCCAACCCTTCTTGGGCGGGCTAGGTACTACCGGCAACTTGGTAGCATTGGAAGATGAGCATGTTAGGTTAGTTGAAAAACTTATTCAGAACCAAAACCAGCGCATTAATGAGCGGCTAGCGGCCTTCAAAGAGTTTTTTCCGGAGACCCTAGCCTTACTAATCACTGATGGTAGCAAACAAACCGTAAGCTCTGCCCTCTCCGGTGCCTTCCAGGGTTCTACGCTACACTTTCAAGCTGATGCCGAGGCGGCGCTGTCCAAGCCTATCAGAGGTAAGATAGCAGAGGTTGAAGGCTTCAAAATGGCCATATTTGGCTTTCCCATAGGGGATGGCAGCGTCATTGCGGCGTATGACTTACAGAACAAAAACTTTGTGCGTCGAACTTGGTCGAATGCTCCTGTCGACAAGACCCGAGAGCTGGTTGTTCTGCTCGATTCTTCGGGCAAGCCGGCGTATCCCCAGCTTAGGGACGGCAAACAATTTGCTGGCAAAATTAATGACCTGCGCCATAAGCCGTTCGTTCATATCAAGCTAGACAATGTGGATCATACCGTTGTAGGCACGCCAATTGCAGGTTCGGACTGGATGGCGGTAGTAGCATCGCCAACGGCTGCAATACATGCTGCCTCGCGCGATGCTCAGCTTGCTGGGCTGATGCTTATTGGGCTTTTTATGATAGGGTTTTTGTGGGTTGGCACTTTTTTCATTCAGCGCACACTTCGTAATATCATCAACCTAGCACTTGGGGCGCAGATTTTTGGCTCAGGAAAGTTAGACCACACCATAACCTTGAAACATGGTGACGGCGAGTTTCTCCAATTAGCTGACACCATGAACGGCATGGCGCGGCGCATAGCGGCCGCGGAGCAAGCAATTGATGAAAAGAACAAGGAGTTTATATCAATTGCTACCCATGAGCTGCGATCGCCACTTACGGCCATGATTATTAATCTCTCTGCATTTCAGGAAATGCATGTAAAGAATTTAGATGATGAAGCCCGTCATTATGCAGATGAAGCCTATGCAAGCACAATACGCTTGCGCGACTTAGTCAACGACATGCTCAGCATGGCGCGCTTGGAAAGCGGCAACCCCGAGTTTACCATCGACGAAGTTGACATAGACGGTTTGGTTAAGAACATTGTCGATATGATGTCTGGTGTGGCCGCCAAATCCAAAGTCGAGCTTTCCTATCAGGATAAATCGGTTAGCAAAGTTATGGCCGACGAGCAATATCTACGGGTCATCCTCAACAACTTTGTGTCTAACGCTATCAAATATAACCGGCCTGGCGGAAAGGTTGTGATATCGCATGAGTTAAAGGGCGATAAACTGGTTACTATAGTCGCAGACAGCGGACTGGGAATTCCGGACCCGCAAAAGGCGCATATTTTTGAGAAGTTTTTCCGAATACGCGATACTGACCGTAAAGACATTCCTGGCACCGGCCTCGGCATGTACATTACGAAACAGTACATCGAACAGATGCACGGTGAGGTGTGGTTCGAATCTACCCACGGCAAAGGCACTACGTTTTACTTTACGTTACCTGTCGCCAAAAAGCCCCCGAGCTAATTCTGTACATTGCACGCGCCGTGTCGTCTAGTACCAGGTTGTCCTATAGTTCCTTGATTCCCCCTACCCCGCATGTTACGAACTGGGTATTTGCACCAAGTCCTCGAAATGGGCCGACTGCTTCAGCTTAATGAGAATTTACCGATTAGCTAGCTTCTGTTCGAACATAGGCAGCTTTTATCCAGCCAGCAACTTCATCATCTAGCTCGTCCACTGAGCGTAGCTCAATCTCATTGTGGTATCGATTCGCCGACACTCTTTCTGTTTTTTTAATGCGACTACTCTTAATCGGCTCAGAAAGAACAATATTTAAGAGAAGCCCCTCTTTTCTAGGGTGCACACCCAGAAAGGCTTTTTTATTGATAATGTGCAATGAAGTCTTCTTACTCTCAGCTTGGTACTCGGGGAACTTATTAAGTAAGTCCAGCAACTTGGCATAAATGCTTGCTGAAGCAGGGTTGCTTTGAATTTTATTTAATCTATCTTCCATAGCTAAAAGAATACCAAATGGACAAATTGATCTTTATCCTAACGGCCTATTTCCGGTCATCCTCCTGCTCCTTATCCGTTTCAGCATCTAGCTTTTCACGGAATGATAGTTCGCGCTTAATAGGCCGTTCCTTACGGCTTTGATCACTCAGAGGCTCAAAAATCATATTGTGCTCGTGTTCGTCATATTTGATTCTTACTTCGGAGCCTTCGCCAATATGGCCGCTTAATATCTCTTTAGCAAGTCGATTTTCGATCTCACTCTTAATCTGTCTTCGAAGTTCTCGAGCACCATACTCAGGCACATACCCTACATCTGCTAAATGGTTTATTGTCGACAGGTCGAAATCAAGTTCAATTGCTTGGCCTCGCGCCATGCGCTTGACCCGTTCAAGCTGTAACCCAACAATCTCCTTAATCTGATCTTTGGTGAGGGAACGGAATACGATAATCTCGTCAATCCGATTGATAAACTCCGGCCGGAAGTGCAATCGAACTACTTCCATGAGCTCTTGTTTTAGAGCCGCATAGCTCTTCTTTTCTACGGTATCGTTTTGTCGGGCTTGGCTGGATTGTCCCGCCGTTAAGCTGTCTTGGATAATCTGGGCCCCTAGATTCGAGGTGGAGATAATAATGGTGTTACTGAAATCAACCACTCGCCCTTTTCCGTCGGTCAGTCGGCCATCGTCAAATACTTGAAGCAGGATATTGTGAACATCTGGGTGCGCTTTTTCAATTTCATCCAGTAATAAAACGCTGTAGGGGCGACGACGCACTCGCTCCGTCAACTGGCCACCCTCATCATATCCGACATAGCCCGGAGGCGCTCCAATCAGCCGCGAAACGGTATGGCGTTCCATATACTCACTCATATCGATCCGGATGATCGCGTCCTCGTCTCCAAAAACCTGCCAAGCTAGTGCTTTGGCCAACTCGGTTTTGCCGACTCCTGTCGGCCCCAGGAACATCAAGGTAGCAATGGGTCGACTGCCTTCGCTAAGACCAGCCCTGGACATGCGGATGGCATCCGACACGGCCGTAATTGCCTCCTCCTGACCAATAACCCGCTCGTGCAGATGCTCTTCCATTTTCAGTAGCTTTTCCCGTTCTTCTTGAGTCAACTCGCTTACCGGAATACCGGTAATGCGTGAGACCACCTGAGCTACATGGGCTGAAAGCACCTCCTTTGAGGTTACGCCTTTTTGTGCTCGCCAGGTATCGCTCAGCTTTTCCTTCTTCTTTCCCAAATCACCCAGCTGTTTTTCAATCTTCTTGGCTTCATCGAACTGGCGGTGGTTACTGGCATACTCGCGTTCACGTTCTTGCCAAGCAATCTGATTATCCAGCTCGGTCATTTCCTGCGTGTAAGTATCGGCTCCAATGCGTACACGTGAGGCTGCTTGGTCAATTAGGTCTATTGCCTTATCGGGCAGAAACCTGTTAGCTATGTAACGGTCGGAGAGTCCGGCAGCCGCGACTATCGCCTCATCAGTGATTTTCACCTTATGATGGGCCTCGTAGCGATCCCGTAGACCTCGCAATATCTCGATAGTCTGTTCAACCGTGGGTTC
>DASVGB010000034.1:0-3615 GCA_036379755.1 Candidatus Saccharimonadia bacterium
TTGATAGCCGGTATAGCCAAAGAGGCAGCCGATAATAACCAGCACGATGACGCGGCGCTGTTTATTGAGCGCCGGCAGAAGCTTGGAGGGATTCAGATCTTTTAACGATATATTTTGATTCATGGTTTCACAAAAACATTAAGAATTATGCTAAAACTTAGGCGGCCAGCTTCGGCGGGTCCAATATTGAGGGAAGTCATACTGCTGTATCGGTCTAGGCGCTCTTGGCGGCGCAGGAAATCTTGAAGTTGATCATAGTTTCCCACCAATTGGAACGTAACTTGGAGCGCCAGGACATCACCGATCGGTACGGTTTGGCTGATGGGCCCTGGTTGACTCGAAGCGGGGAAGTCAATGTTGTCAATCCTCATGCCGCTGGCCGTAGCAATGTTTTGAAGCTGCAAAGCTACCTTTGATTGGTTTTTTTCGGCTGGCAGCGATTCATTAATCAATGGCAAATAGGGACCGAGCTGCTTGTACTGTTTTTGCAAGTCGGCTAGTTTTGTAAGATTTGTGTCGGCCGCCTGGCTTTCCGAGAGGCGCTGAGACAGCTTCGCTACCCCGGCGTTAAAATGCTGGCTGGAGGCGTAGTAAGCAAAGCCGCCTCCGCCGATTGCGGCTAGGAGTAAGCCACAGAGAACATAGAACAAGCGTTTCGGGTTCATTTCGCAACCCCCGGTTTAAAGGCAAAAACCACCACGACTGCGTAATCATTTGTGGGTTGACGCTTGATGTTTTCAATATCGGCGGCGCTAATTCTTGGAGAACGAGCAATGCTATCCCTAAAACTTAGTGCGGTTTTGTAGTCAACGGCATTTACCGTGAGTCGGACCGGCTGTTTGTCGTCACCGGTTAAGATGATGCTTGAAATAGCAGTTCCCTGCGGCATGTACTGAGCCAGATCGGCCAACAAGATTGAAAATTTGGCCTGATTTTTCTGAATGGTGCCGATTGAGGCCAGACGCGCCCCCGTTGCCTTGGCTTTAGCCTGCAAGCTCTCATAGGCTTTAATTTGGTGCTGTTTGGCAGCCAAGTCGGTATCAATCCGCTTAATATCCTGATTTAGAAAATAGGTAGCCGCGAGCAGGCTGCCTGCCAAAATTAGGGCCAGCAGCAGCGTTAGCCACAAGTAGCGCAGCAGCGAGCGGTTATAGCGGGAATAGGCAACTTGGGTCTTGATTTCGGGTGGAAGCAGATTGATCATACCGGTCCTCGCAAGGCCAACCCGATAGCCGTTACGTACATTGGGGTTTCCTGAGGATGATTGGCCTTCTTGATATCAAGGTTTTTCCAGGGATCACCTACCGTTAAGGGCAAACCAACTTGTTGGCGCAAGTATTCATCAAGTCCGGGCATTTGGGCGGTACCGCCGGAAAGTACGAGTGATGCCACTTTTTTCGGCTCTTCGTGACGGCTTTCGTAAAATTTGATAACCCGCTTAATTTCTTTTACCAGCGTTTGTAATTGCGGCTCGAGAGCAGGATACACCTTATCATGCATGCCACTGGGGGTAAGCCCAAACTTTTCTTTAATTTCATTGGCTTCTTCAACTTTAATGCCTAGCTGTGATACTAGGGCGTCGGTATAATGCTGGCCGCCTACCGGAACACTGCCGGTTAGGGGGATGAAGGTATCGTAGATGGTAAGGTCGGATGAAATTGAACCGATATCAACAACCAGCGTACTGCCTCCGGCGTCACCCGAATGCAAAAGCGCTCGCACCACGGCCGACATGCCAGCTTCAATGGCGCCAACCTCAAGACCAAGTTCATCAAATAATTTCAAATAAGAATCAACAATCGCGCGGGGAGCGGCCATCATGACCACATCCATGCGTCCATCTTTGCCGGGGGTAGTATTCACAACTTCATGATCGATATAAAGGTCGGCAACGGGGACGGGGACATACTGCTCCACCTCGTAGGCAATAGCTTGGTGCAGATCGCTGGCGCTCATTGGCGGCAACTGAAGGGTTCGTGTAAAAAGCTTCCCTGCCGGCAGGCCGGTTACCACGCGGTGGGAGGTCAGCTTTCCATAACTGAGTTTATGTAGTAACGGCTTAATGGCTTTTGCCATAGCAAGCGGGTCGGTAACAATGCCTTCAACCACCGACTCCGGGGGGAAGTAAGCTGATCCATATCCCTGGACTACGGTTTTGCTGCCAGCCTTACGGAGCTGCACAATCTTAACGTTGTGGGTTCCGATGTCGAAGCCGTATTGCGGGGCATCTTTATAAATTAATGGAACACGCACACTCACCTCATTCAAGCATTACCATTTTAGTATAGCAAAGCTCTAGGTAAGAAACGAGTGCTGCCAAATGCAGACGTCATCGGTAAAGCCTTTCGTAGTAGCGAACATCCCACCCGCCAGGAGTCGTGGATGTGTTACTGGAGAAGACAATATTGCCGTTATTGTTCAGCTCAATGGCTTGCCCAAGCAGCTGCCCGACCGTAATGTTATTATTCAGCATTAGCTTAGTCCAGCGAGAGTAAAAGAGGATGTTTGCTGAACCGCTGACATTGTTGCTCAGATTGATCGTGGTAATTCCTTGGGAGTCAGCCAAGGCGGCGCCGATAACATTGCTGCAGTTCGGCCGGCAGGTGGTATCAGCCGACCAAAAGGTATAGACGTTGAAGCCGACTCCGCTGGCATTAGCGGTAATAAAGTTGTTATTGCCGGTCGTAAGCCCGGTTGAACCGTCAATAATAAGATTTATAGGCGTAGCCACGCTATCGCCAGGCCTCAGGGTCGAATTATTCCCGAGCGCAAGGTTGCCATCAAGCCAGACGTTGCCATCGAGTAATATTGTGCAATTATTGCCAATTGTTAGACCGCTCGTGCTAGTACCGGTATAGTGGCCAGAAAGGTGGAGCGTGCCATTGTTGGGACAGTTTAGTGACGACATTCCCGTTGTGTTTGATAATCCGCTCGTAAGTGTGGCATGATCGGCAGGAGGCAGGTTAAGCGGCGGTACTATATTGTCGACAACGCCGTTGTGGGTGAATCGTGAAGGTGCATCAACATTATTAAGAACATGCGTGTCACCATATACATGAGAATTAGTATCGGTCGTGATGCTGTTTCCTGAGGGGCAAAAATCCGGAAAAGTAGCGTTAGCCGGAATGGGGCAGGCTTTATCGGCGACATAGGTGGTAACCGGCGTGGCGATACTGCCGATGACCGCATTATTATCCATCTCAAGCTTGCCTCCAACATAGATTGGCCCGGCGGTAATGCGGACATTATTGCCCAATTTTAGCCCTCCCGGTCCGCTCATTATGGTGTAGCTTGCAGGAAGTGCTTGGTTAATGATCAGGCGTATTTTGCGGGTTACGCGCGGACTGGCAGCGGTCGTAGGGAGGTAAACTTTCGCCGTTGCGTACACCATCTTTTCGCCGGTAATGGTGCCGTCTTTAACGCATGTTTCGTACGTAACTTTCCCCTGGATGGCATTCTCGACAAACGTTACTGGAGCAGAAGTGTAGCCGGTGCAGGAGTCGGTAGCGGTACCCGGGGCATTATTGGTGCCCTGGTAGGTTGAATCGTTGTTGATATTATTCATAAAAATTTCAGCTCCGGCTTCCGCAGCGTTCAAGGCCCCCGCGCTCATTA
>DASVGB010000035.1:0-6936 GCA_036379755.1 Candidatus Saccharimonadia bacterium
CCTAAAGAGGCGCCTATGAGGACATCTTGCATCAAACCTTTTTTGGCATACGATTTGGTCAGCAGCGCATCGGAACGCAGGTTGAACTTGGTCGCAACCATAAGCCGGACCCACAGATTGGGAAATAATAAGCTTATACCAAAAAGCACCACGATTACACCTGATATCGCACTCCAGACCCATACCGGCACGCCAAGCAAGGCGGTTGCAGCCTTAAGGAGAAGCGTAAATAGGACGATTGATACTGCCAAACTGCTGGTAATAACCAGTGGCCGAAACCATTTTCGCTCATCGGCGTTGGCCAGCGAACCTCCCACAATTACCGGGAGTAACGGCAAAATGCAGGGAGCCAGCACCGTTAGTGCCCCCGCGAGGAATGAGATAACGAAAAGCGTCATGGCAGCAGGTTAGCACCCACATTAGCAAATGTCGGTTCATCGTAGGCAACGTACTTTTCCACCAAATTACCCTGATCGTCGATCTTTACCATGGTTGTTTGAATGGTCACGCCATACCGCTTTCGTAATGCCTGGTTGCTGTCATAATCCACCTTAAAAATGGAAACCCCTTCGGGAACACCCTGCATTTTAATGTCGTTTTCCAGCTTGCGGCATTGTGGGCACCATGGCGCATGGAAGAAAAGGATTTTAGTGTTTGAGGTTGCAGTAATTTTTTCCGATGCATACGCTTCGTATGATCCAGGCTGCATCGAACTGCCGAGCTTGGCAGGTTGAGGAGCGGGATTAATTTTTTTAGTGGTTTGGGTTGGAAACGGGCCAGGCCGCGAGGGTTGTAACGCCACGTACGCAATTGCCCCTAGGATACAGATAACGGCAGAAGCCGCTATGATAGTTAACTTGTTCATAGCTGTAATAATAGCAGAGCCTTACACGCGATGAAGTCCCCTGTACGAAAGAGGTCCACGGTGGAGACCGAGAGCCTCTTCCGTAGACCTTGTTGCGTTACTCGCCGCGTGCGAGCTTGAGTTCTTTCTTCAGGGCCGAAACCTTGCCCGCCTTGACCCGGTATTGGCGCTTCTTGAGCCCCGCACCTTTGCCGACCGGTTCCCAGCGCGCTTCGAGATCCTCGCGCATCTCGCGCAACACGGGGTACGCGGTGCTTGGCCTCCACTGGAGGGCCACATCGATTTCGAAGGAACGCATCCATCCCCCGTCTTTCAACAGCACACCGAGGATGGCAAGCCGCTTCTGCTCATCGGTCATGGCGAACCCCTTTCCGCCCGGCTGTCGAGCTTGTCATAGATCTCCTCACGCACAATGGCCACCTCGCGAGGAGCTTTGAATCCGAGGCAGGTGTACGTCGCTCCGACCCTGAGCACCTTCATTTGTGCATCGCAGCCCAGAGCAATCGACTCCTCCTTACTCAGGGTGTATACCTCGGCAGAGTCGTCGATGTGACTGGTTACCCGGACTCGAACCCCTTGCGGACACACCGCCTCAACCATCACCACTGTGACCATGGGTCCAATGATGACGGACTGTCCTTCACGCCGCACAAGGTTAAGCATGCGAACCTCCAAGGTTCGGCCGATTGATACGCTTTACTTCCTGCGTATGGACTCAATTATTATGCTACTCGATCAAAAAAATGCAAGCATAAGGATCATACATTGCACCCCGGAGTTGGTTATACCAACACAGGCGCAACCGCCGTCACCAGGAAGGCAGCCACTATCAAGATTATTGCGAACTTTTTTAGCATTCTATCCTACTACCACTTATGCTTTCATTGTTGCATCTTGTGGGGGCAGGTTCAAGTTTTAAATTGTTTTGGTATTTTCCGTAGTGCTTTTGCTATCGCTTCGTTTTGACAACCAGCGTACTACTCGGCGAACTAACATTGCCAGCTGCATCAACCGCTACAACGAAGAAGGAATAAGAGGTGCCTCTTGAAAGTCCGGTGGCGGTAAAGGTACTCCCGGTAATCGTTCCGACGAGCGTATTTAATGCAAGCTTACGAGAGCCGCCAATGCGGTAAATGCGATAAGCGCTAACCCCAACATTGTCCGTACTTGCATTCCATTTGAGGGCGATAGAGTTATTGGTTTGGCTAGGTGATATAAGACCGCTAGGGGTAGAGGGCGATAGAGTATCGGGCGCCGGAACGGTAACGGTAATAGTTTGGCTGGCTGTACTAATGTTGTTGGCAACATCAACGGCCCTAACATAATACCGGTAGCTGGCGCCGGGAGCTATGTTCGTAGTATCAATGAAACTCGTGGATGGGCTGTTGACGGAACCAATTTGAAGGCCATCACGGAAAACCAGGTAGTCGGCAACACCCACATTATCGACACTGGCAGTCCAGGACAGATCTATCTCGATACCTTCGCTCCCCGAGACAGTTCTACCAACCAAACCAATGGGAGCTGAAGGAGCACTAATGTCGGCTGATGGGGGCGGAGGCGGAAGCGGGGCAGCGGATTGCATAAATGCACCGGCAAGATATTCTTTAAGACCGGGAACATCTTTGGCGAGCGGTACAGCGCGATTCTCTTGAGGATGTGCTTGTGCGTTTGGCGAACCAAACAACTGCCGGTAATCCTCGGCAATCATTTCCCGGCGGCTCCAGCCGTGGGTAGAATCCAGCCGTGAGTCGTTTTCAATCCCGCGCACTTTAAGATACTCGATAAAATCGGTATTTTGGGCTTCAATATAGGCATAACGAAGACTCCAAGCATGGCCATATTCGTGGAACATCAAACTGTCTCCGCTGTCGAGCCATGAAATATAGCCCAGTTTTATAGTTGCAGTGTAGCCGCTAAAATAACCTGGGCTACCATTAACACCTGAGAACGTAATGTTAGGTTGATTGTTATTGTAGTTGCGAACACCGGTAACGGGATCGGGGGCCACGGGATAGTCAAAATCAATTCTTGTAACACTAGCCTCCACTCCAGATAAACTGCCTTTCGCAAGCTCAGCGTAAAGCTCAGTGGCGGAAACTACGTCATCGTAGCTATTAATCTTAATACCGTTCGGAGCGGTAAGGGAGGTAATCGGATTATTCAAGTCAAAAGAACGGACAATCTGCCGCCAACCGAAATTAACAGTAGCCTGTCCTGTGAGGTTGACCACCCTTTTTGGAGCAACCGAGCCAGTGGTGGTAGGAACCCAATCCGCACGAATTTCCCACCAATCATTGGATCCATATACCACTTGATATTTGCCATCATTAAGCCCGGTAAATGCAAACTTTCCCGCACCATCCGAAACACCGAAACCCAGCCGTGTAACTCCCGCTTCATCAATGAGGTAAACACTTTTATTTGCCAGAGGCGCCTCCCCTGGATCCTGCAGACCATTTTTATTGATATCTTGAAACACTGTACCAGTGATGGTGGAACTACCGGAGGCTTGTGAGACAAAGACTATTAATGTCCCGGCAAAGCCAAAAAGCAGTACGTATAAAAGTATGGTAGGCTTCGATAATTGCAGCGATGGGCGTATCATTGGACCTCGCTTGACCCCTCTAATGAGTTGCATAATAACAAATGTGCCTTACACAGCTTAGCTAATTTAAGCATAAGTGCTATTTTTGGCTTGGTCAACTAAAACTTTTACTTAGACGTGGTGAGAGATAAGTCCAGATGGCGGGCCCGACCGGATTGTGGCTTGCGCCACCTCCGCTCGCCTATCGGGTCGCTCCAACGAACCGCTGTTTCGAATGACGAGCAAGCTCGTCTATGAACAAAAAAGCCACCATGAGGTGGTTTTCTTGTTCATGGCGGGAGCTTATTAACGATTTTCGAACTTTTGCCTAGACGCGACGAAGCCCCACTAGGGCGGTAGTCCACATGGCTTGCGCCGGTGTGGGAACTTGTCGCACCAGTAGGGCTGGCTACAGAACGATGATCGCTACGACCGTGACCACAGCCACGAAAGCGAGAAAAGGCCACCATAGATCCATATTTCACCTCCTTTCGGACGATTCAGTTGGTCCCAGGAACTTCCTTGAGCGCACTAGTCCGAGTAGAGGGCGTCTGCCAAGACGATATCGGCCACCCGATCGGCGTTGCATGCTGGAGCGCATGCTCTGACCGCCCCAGCGATCAGGGCGCGAACCTCGTCGTTTGTGGCACAGACCGCTTCCCTTTCAGCGACCACTGCTTGGGCAACGCGAGAGAAGCCAAGCTTGTCGTCTCTGTCCGTAAGCTGGAAGGGGCCGAGAGTCGTCTTGATCCCATGCCCGGGCTGTACTTCAACCCTGATCTTCACCGTCCGAGGCTCACGGCAGTATGGCCGCTCGCCCTTCATGTGATCCGGATTAGCTCGATCCGCATCAGTAAGCACTACGTCGTCAATGGCCATGTGCTTCCTTTCGATCGGAGGACAGTGATTTACTATAGCAGAAAATAGCTCCGATGGATAACGCTTACGAATTTATCTAGGTAAGCTGTTCGGTCGGCGGTATTGAAAGAAATTGCTTTGTTAAGGGTTAAATAATTGCTGGCGGGCCCGACCGGATTCGAACCGGCGATCTCCTCCGTGACAGGGAGGCATGTTAGGCCTCTACACCACGGGCCCGCGACCGGATAATCGTAGCATTTTTCAGGTCTCGGTACAATGAGCCATGAACCGCTACTCCGAACCGGTGGGTGCCTGCTGGCCAAGCAGATCGCTCGCATACTGGTTGTACTGCTCTACCTTTTGATTGTACTCGGTAATCAGCTCATTCACATGCGGCACGAGCGCGTTATGAGTACTAATCCGACCGGCTTCGAGATATTGACGCATTCGCAGCTTAATTGCTTGAATTTCAGCGTCCAACTGAACAATTTGCTTATGCAGTCCATCGAAACGCTGATTGAAGGACTGGCTATAGCTCACAATTTGGGCACGATTAGTAAAATACTTCAAGTAGTGGCGCTCTAATTCCGGAGAAAGATTGGGATATTCGGTCCCGATAATTGAGTGCAGCTCATTGTCCTCTTCACCCGGTTCAAGCTGCCGGTACGCCGATAAGCGCTCTGCCAAGCTGGAGTCGGTAATTGTTGCGGCAGCAGCCCTTAGCCGGGTATTGATCTCGCGGCGCTCCTTGTTGCTCATTCGGTCATACACGGCATGCAAGGCTTCATGAGCCGCGGTTACGATCTCTTCGTCCTTTAAGTCAGGTTGCTGAATATTCAGTAGGAAGATTTGATTGGTACTGAGATAGCAGCCCAACTCGATTGTCTTCTCCCCTTCTACGCGGCAACTTTTAACCAAGCTTGGACGATCTTTGAGCATCTGAGGTTTTGCACGATAGAAGATCCGCCGTCCGTTTTCGGTCATAGTAGCCTTATCGGCCAGTTCGGCTACCCTGGCCGGCGGAGTATAGCCACGTAGGTAGTACCAATCGAGAATTTGATCTTGATAATGGAAGCCGAGATAGGCGCCAACCATCAATACGGCGACCACTGCCATATTGCGCAATATCTTAAACATGCAAGACTATCCTACAAGTTAGAAAACTGGGGGTTTTAGGGGTGGATGAACTGGTTGACCTTAGCTTTGGCAACCTCGTCCTTGAGGAATTGATCAAAATCAACGGTCTTAATTAAGATGTGTGCAGCGTGAACCTGAGACTTATCAGCATTGAACTCAAGCGTTTTGATGATATGGTACCCGAACTGGCTTTTAACGAGCTTGGAAACTTGACCTGGCTCTTGGCCGAAAGCTGCATCTTCGAACGGCTTAACCATCTGGCCTTTACTGAAGAACCCGAGATCTCCGCCGTTGGCAGCCGAACTGTCTTGCGAGTACTGCTTAGCCAGTGCAGCGAAGTCGCCGCCGCCGTTAACCTTCTTAAGCACATCATCTGCCTTAGTTTTAGCTTGGGCTGCCAATTTAGGATCGCTTTGAATCTTGGCGGCAACTTTTTGCTGCAGCAACTGCATATGAATTTTCTTCTGCAGGTCATTAATGTCCCAGCCGTAGAACTTCTTCAATACATCTTTGACTTTGGCTTCACCGCCAGCCGATTTGGTAATTTGATCGACTTGCTGGTCAATCTCTTTATCGGTGACTTTTACCTTGTTCTTAGAAGCCAATTGCTTAATAACTGTCTCTTGCTGCAGGCGCTTTAACTCTTGGCGCTGCAGTTCTTTAAGCTTTTTCTTACCGTCGGCAGTAGTGAAATCGACGGCAGGCTTGTTGTCGGCACCGGTTTGGCTTAAGTAATAGTGCTTGATTGAATTAACTTCAAACAAATAGTTGCTATAGCTAACAAAACTGCCGTTTACGCGTTCAGCCGGGTAAGGGACTACCTGGGATACCAGCTGCACGATCCGACTATCATTCTGGTACTTATAGATAAGGATGCCAAACACCAACAGGAATAGGACGGCCAATGCACCAACGGTACCGCCGATCATCCACCACATACGGTGATTACCCGGAGATCCTGCTGACCCTGATGATTTCGAAGGCGTGGCTGCCGCGGTTGTAACAATCGGTGCTGCAGATGCTTCAGTGCTCTTTGCCTTAGATGCTGACTTTGCCGGTTTCGTCGACTTAGACGCACTCTTCTTTGCCGCTGGCTTCTTTTCTTCTTCCACCAAAAAACTCCTTATGCTTCATTTAATGCTACCTTACTTTTGCGGAGGTGTCGAATTTACCATCCGCGCTACCGCCATCATCTCCTGATGTACCGCTTCGGGATGATGAACACACGGTAATTTCCAATCATTCGCATAGGTTAGTACCGTAATATCACCATACTTTAGCAATGCGGCTTGCAACCCGTTGATATGGTAATTGATCGACTGGATCTTATCGAAACCAACCTCATTGACC
This sequence comes from Candidatus Saccharimonadia bacterium, assembly GCA_036379755.1. Taxonomy (GTDB): domain Bacteria; phylum Patescibacteriota; class Saccharimonadia; order UBA4664; family SCTI01; genus JASLFZ01. Next base: position 6,798 of record DASVGB010000035.1, read on the forward strand.
TTACGATTGAATAAGCCCTTTTGCTGTATATCAATAAGCCGCTGGTCGGTCACAATGTAAACGCTGTAATACCACCCTACCCAGTAGTAGAACCAGTACAATAATACTAGCACAGGTGTTATTAACATTATCTTAAATG
>DASVGB010000036.1:0-11511 GCA_036379755.1 Candidatus Saccharimonadia bacterium
TGAGCAAGTTAGCAATTTGCCGGAAGCTTACGGTAAGAGAATCCGGTGTTCCCGCCGGACGGGCATTATTGGCGCCTTCAAGTATCGTCGCAAACGATGCCGGGGCGTAGGTCAGGCATATGATTGATGCAAAGCTCAGCCGGCGGAGTATAGAAGTAATCATATCATTTTCCTTTATCCAATTGATGTAGCAATAAACCGAACAATGGCATATGCGAGTATAACCACGATCAAACCTATGACAGCATACATCAGGGTGTCTTTTGAGGCCTTCACTCGAGCGGCATCACCGGTAGAGGTAATATAGCGAATGCCGGCCGTAATGATAATAATAACGGCGATTGCTCCCGCAACGGTCATAAGAGTGTTGGTGATGGTCAGCACAAAGCCCTGGTCTCCAGTGAGACCTTTCCCGGGTACATCACACCCAGTTCCTGAAATAGCTCCTCCTGCACCGGTGCAAAGATTGGTTTTAGTGGTATCGCCTGCCAAAACCGGCAGAGGAAGCGCCATCCAAACGCCTGCCAGCACTAAGCCCAGGCGCTGCATTACGCAATCTGCCCGATTACGAAGCCGACAATGGCGCGAGCCAAGATTGCCACAATCAAACCAAGAACGGCGTAGAGAATGGTGTCTTTGGCGGCTTGGATTCTTTTGGCATCACCGGTTGAGGTAATGTAGCGAATCCCGCCCATGATCATAATGAGAACGGCAACCGCACCAATTACAATAAAGAGCGTGTCGATAATAACATTTAACCTGGCGGTAAGTGCGTTGGCGCTACAAGCTCCGGGCGAAACCGCATCAAGACCCTTGCCTTGCTCGCTGGTACAGGCGGCTATGATAGGGGAGGGCGCAAAGACTAGGGCACCAACGCCGAGCTGCAGTAGCTTTTCTTTCATCTGTACCTAACCTCCCGCCGCATTGATTATAAATGCCGAAATCGGCACCGCCAAAACGGTTACGATTAATCCGATAATAGCATATAACACCGTTTCCTTGGCGCTCTGAATACGCGTGGCATCACCGGTAGAGGTCATATAACGAACACCGCCAATAATAACAAAAATAAACGAAACAATGCCGGCAGCAAACAGGAAGACATTTATAATTTGCTGTAATAAAGACTGGTTGTTGTTGCCGCCAGGAGCATCTAGTTGCTGGTCGTCCGGACCGCACCCGGGAAGAAAGGCAGCATTATCACAGGCATTGCCAATAATGGTTGCCGGATCGTCGGCAGCCATAACCGGGGACGCAAACAGTATGCCCGCCCCCACTATCATTGCGATGACTATCATAATCCGCTTCATTGGTTGCATTGTATCGAACCGCCCAACAGGTGTCAAAATGCTTATGTCGCTCTGGAGATTACAAATCCAACGATAAACACGGAAAAAATTGATAGAATCAGGCCGATGACAGCATAGATAATGGTTTGCTTGGCGCTTTCAACTCGCTGGCTATTCCCGCTTGAGCTGCTGTAGCGCAGGCCGCCGATAATGAGGAAGGCAACCGATGCCACGCCGGCAATAAAGGAGAGAATGCGAATAATTCCTTCTGCGACCTCCGTAGGGGTTAGGTTGGGAACATCAAGCTCGCTAGGATTATCGGCTATGCAGCCGGCCTGGGGACACGAAGCGGCTATCGCCGATGAAGTCGACGCTATAGCAAATACCATGAAAGCCGCTGCGGTGCAAAACGCTATAATTGCTAACAACTTCATGCTCGGATTGTATCGGTTAGGGTGGGCATGGTCAAAGCTATTGGATGTTACGCGCTACAAAACCGACGATTAAATAGGCCGCCGAAGACAAGATTAAGCCAATAACCGCATTCAGCAAAGCGGTTTTGGCGCTGGCGGTTTTAGCCGCCTCGCCTTGAGAGACAATGTAGAGTATCCCAGCATAAATAATAAAAATAACCGCCAAAATTCCAGTCAATACCAGGAGGATTTGAATTACATTCGCGATTACAATGCCGATCTGATCAATGCTCGTGAAATCAATATCTTGGCCCGTACTCGGGTCTTGGTATAGCTTAGGTATGAGGGCGGCAAATGATGGAATAATCATGATGAGGTAAAGATTTTAAGCTCAGACGGCAAGATAATCTGAATCAATGCGAACATAATAACAAACAGGACCAAGCCGGTGAATGCACCCTTAATGCGGTCCTTAGCTTCCTTGGCAATCTCCGGATCATCCCCTGAAATCACATATTGAAAGCCTGCAATTACCAAAACAAGCACTAAAATAATTCCAAATAAGCCCGTTAAAAACTGAACGCCAAAACCAATAAGCGCAAAAATCGGATTTTGATTAGCGCTGCCAATACACCCGCCGGGCACTAATGCTTCGCTTACCACGATAGCCTTGCCAGGACAGGTGCGATTTGTTGTGCCGGCCGCGGCAGACGCCCGCGCTGCGGTACCCGCTGATGTGCCGGCATTAAAGGCCGCATTGCAAGAAGTAAGCTTCGAGCCTTTCAGGCTTGCCGGCTTACAAAGCGTAGCCCGGGCTGGCCCACCAGCGTTGTAGCCGCTAATGAATACGGTGCGGCACTGCGACCGGCTAATTTTACTAGCGGTTGCGGTTATCGGATAGGTCTTACAGAAATCGGTAGCCTGTTGGGCACGGGTAAGCGCAGCCGAAGCCGGCTCCGGAGTGAATAGCACCGGCATACCGAATGCGATCATCAGCACTATAAACATGCGTATGTGGCGTTTCATTACGCCTATTCTAGGCTTGCAAGGACACTACTGTCAAAATTGTTATGTTTATTCGTGCATTCTCGGACAAAATCTATTACACTTATGCTTATGAAGCGGAGTCGGCCCAGGATACTGTTCGCCCTCATCGGCTATGTGTTTGCCATGGCTGCAAGCTTTCTTATTCCCGTGCTCAGCAACCCGGTTCAGGCCGGCGAACCCGTACAGCCATTAAATATTGTCTTCTTTTATAATGAGACGGACAAAGAGGCTATTAAAAGTGGGTTGGCCGCCATCGGCAGCCCGATTACCGGGGGTCCGGGCGCAAATGCGAATATAGCTAAGACGGCTATTTACGCAAAGGGGAGTAATTTTGGCACCAACCCCTTCCTGTTCCGTTACTCGGGAAACACAAGCTCCGCAGTTGGGGGTTCAATAAGACCAATTTATGAGGCTACCTATTTCTGCGTAGGAGGAAGCGCTAACCCGCGCATTGCAACGGCCGGAGGGGCCGGTGATGCGAAGGTTATACTTCACATAATTCCGAGTCTAACTGCCGCCTTTATTGATGCAAGTCCCACCAGTCCGCGAAGCGTTACCGGGGCGATGTCTCTCGTAAGTGCAGAGCAAAATGGATCACCGCGAACAATGGCCCAACTCCCTTCAGATTGTCGCATTAATGGCCTTCCCCGCACCGTCACCATACCAAACTACAACCTATTAACAGCAGCCACGAAATCCACCTGGGGACCCAACCTTAAGACCTCGGGGCAGGCCGACGCGGCCACCAACGCTCCGGCCAACAATCAGGCTGGCACCGCAAGTGCCGGGGTAGATGAAGACGCCGCCAGCCAATGCCCAAGATCGGCGGCCGGATTGGGCTGGATTGTCTGTCCGTTTATTGGCATCGTAAACGATTTGTTCGCCCGATCATTCCAAAAGTTCATTGTCGGCTTAATGCACATAGATCCCTTGGATACGAGCAGCACCAGCACCAATTTATACGGTGTATGGAAAAATATTCGCGACCTTGCAAACGTCCTATTCTTGCTCATCTTTATGATAATTGTGCTGGCCAACACACTTTCATTTAACGTTCAGGCCTACACTATTAAAAAGATGATTCCGAAGCTCGTCGCGGCGGCAATTATGGTTCAGTTCTCATTTATTATTTCGGCGGTCTTGATTGATATATTTAATATTATTGGCGGCGGACTGGGGGACTTGCTTTCGAGCTTAGCGAATATTCCGGGCGATCAGGGGGGCAGCTTCCTGGAGAACTTGTTTGCTACGGTATTCTCGGCGTTGATTTTGGTACTTGGCGGTATTATCGGTGTAGTGGCAGTCGGCTCTGCCATCGGGACCACGGGAGCCTTCGCCGGAGTAGCAATCGGTTTTATTATCGTGCTTGCTCTTACCGCCTTCTTCGCCTTTATGTCATTGCTCTTTAGCTTGATGTTCCGCAAATTAATTATCGTGATGCTAATCCTTATGTCGCCGCTGGCATTTGCGGCCCTAGTACTGCCTAGTACCGAAAAAATCTTTAAGGTATGGATAGGCACTTTTATCCAAATTTTAATGATGTATCCAATTATCGTTTTTCTGTTTGCCTCGGCAACGGTTCTACAGCAAGCCCTGGGCAGCTCCGCCAATGATGTAAACCCCTCTGTGGGAATCCCTGAACTTATGGCTGCCGTTATGCCCATAGTAGTTTGCTTTATGGTTCCGATGACCTTTAAGTGGGGCGGCAAACTAATGAGCGCTGGCTCGAATGGCATCGACAGCCTGGTGCGCGGCAAGATTGGCGGTTCGGCGGTAAGCAAGTTTAAGGATAGCGAAGCCTACAAGGTTCCCCGGGCGCTACGGGCTAGCAATAAGCTAGAAAAGAAGCAAGGCCAAGCAAGCATGTCGGGCACCCTCAAGGGAATGAATAAGTTCAATCGCTGGAAAGCGGGTGTGCAGTTGCGTGGCGACTTTCTGGGCGGCAACCAGATGATTGCCGTAGAGAGAGGTAAATTCGGACTGCCTACAGGCCTTCCGAAGCGTGGGGACTACGGAGACATGCGTCGAATTCAAATACGTCAGCGCAACGAATATTTGGACAAAGGTCTGGCCAATGCAGCGCTTGACCGTCAGCATCTAATTAGTCTGCTTGATCCAATGACTAAAGGTGCGAAAGACGGCAATTTTGATGAAGTTATGAAACAACCGCTTCTTTACGATCAGGTATTGAACGGCCTGGGTAGTTACGTTAAAAAAGAAGGAAAGCTACCATATGCCGATGCTTTAGTTGATCTAACAGCCATGGGAACAAAGATGGGCAAAACCGACAAAGACCTTAGAGAGGACCAAGACTGGATCATGGGCATTGATCACAACGCGACAAAAGCAATGCCTCTGGCGGCCGAGACAACACATGTCACGAATCTTGCAAACAGGCAAGACATTGATGAAACTACCGGAGATTTAAAAACGGTGCATGTTGATAACAATCCGAACCTGGCTCCACGCAAGGTCAAGGTCGCAAGCACATCAGACCATGAATGGCACGACCTAGAAGCATCATTCGGACAAGATACTTTTATGGGCGATAACAAGGAAATCGCCGTTGACCAGTTTGTGCACGGGCTGGTTGAGCAAAGGGACGCCAATGGAAACGTTACCCAGCATCGCGTTATTGACAAATTGTTAGCAAAAGATCAACTGCTACTCCACACACTACATACCACGGCCACTCGATATGGCGCTGTCAAAACCGAGGCTAGACAGGCAATTGTTGATTATGGCACTAGGGCCCTAACAAGACTCGACGCGCTCGAGGTCAAGGCGCAAAATAACAACCTGAATGCCGAAGAGGCTGACGAGCTGAACTTTGCCACCCAAAATAAATTAAGGGCAGCCTACACGTTTGCTGCCCACTTTGCCGATGACGCGAAAGTCTACCAAGATAAATTTACTGGGAACAGCGGAGCAACCAAAGACCCTGCTCTAGAGCAAGCCCTTAAGGACGTTGGTGGCGCGTAGCCATGGGCACCTATAAAGTTCCACAAAATGTTGAGGCCGAAGACAAGATTCTAGGTCCGTTGAGCATGAAGCAGTTTATTTATGCGCTCATCGGTTTAGGGTATGGGCTCTTAACGTTTGCCATTTTAAAGTCGGTAATCCTGTTATGGATTCTGGTTGGCCTGCCGCCGGCCTTGGCGCTTTTGGCATTAGGTCTTTATCAGCGCCAAGATCAGTCGATGGAAACCTATCTCATTTCCATTGCTCAGTTTATTGGACGGCCAAAGTCCCGGGTGTGGCAGAAAGAGCCGGTAGCGGAAGTTTTTCATCTTGAGCCGCCGCCGCCAAAACCCCGAATGGAGACACGGGATTCGCGTAAGGTGCGCAGTCAATTGGCCCAGCTGGCCAACGTGGTAGATACGCACGGATGGGCAACCAAACAGCCTCAGGTCCAAGAAGCCGACCAGCAAATTCAGGTGGTTGACCTTAATGAGCGGATAGGCGACATAACGCTGCCAGTTGAGCCGCGGCAAGAGATCCACATGCCGGAAGTTACCGATGCCGATGACATGCTGAACATTAGCGGCGCTGCTGCGCAAAATTTGGATAATCTTATTGCAAATAGCATTCAAAGCTTGCGAGCTGATGTGCTCGAAAAAATGGCTGCCGGCAGCGCTCTCCCCCCAATGCCAAGCACAAGCGGGATGACAACGCCGCCATCTGGTGATATAGTGAAATTAGCCGCGGAGGGTGGAGATTTAACGGTGGCGCAACTTGCCTCACAAGCCCGACGCCAAATAGCAGCAATAGGTGAAGGAGCGCCAGCGAGCGTACAAAATGCCAGTCCCCAACCAAACTAATCCAGCTCCTAAAAAGCCAAGCACTCAAGACACCCTGCTTATTGCGGAGATCCGCGACGGTGTTGTGGTAATGCGCGACGGCTCTATTCGCAGCGTGCTCATGGGCAGCGCCGTTAACTTCGACCTTATGAGCGCTCAAGAACGAGAAGGGGTGGAGTACTCCTACCAGAGCTTTCTAAACTCCCTGCATTTCCCCATTCAAATCCTGATTAAGTCACAGCGCATTGACCTTGACAGCTATTTGTCTAACCTAGCCCAGCTACGACAGAGCGAAGACAATCCGTTGCTCGGCGCCTTGATGGATGATTATATTTTGAACATTCAGGGGTTGATTGAGCAGGTAAATATTATGGACAAGCAGTTTTTTATTATCGTGCCGTATCTTCCGCCTTTAATGTCGAAAATGAAAAAGAAGAATGTGGTTACGGGGCTGGCCGGTGCTTTTAAAAAGCAGGCGGTAACAACCCTCAACGAAAATGATTTTAAGGCATTTAAGGATGAGTTGGCGCAACGCGTCAGCCTGGTGTCGGCCGGTTTAGGCCAGATTGGCGTCCGCAACATCCCGCTAAACACTCAAGAGCTGATCGACTTATTTTATTCTTCCTATAACCCGGACGTAGCTCAAAATCAAAAGCTGGTCGACGCTGGACAGCTACAAACCGCCGCGGTTACCAAGGGTGAAGGCGATGCTCCGCAACACTTGGCCAGCGGAGGTCCTTTCTAATGGGTCTATTAGGCGGCAAAAAAGAAGTAAATGACCCGATTGCGATTGCTGAATCTCAGCGGGCGCAGGAACAGCAAGAAGCTGAGGCGGCATATCGGCAGGGAATTGTAACACTGCGCGACTTGATTGCCCCGCCAAGCTTTAGCATTGCCAACGACCACATTCAAATTGGCACCCGTTATGCCCGTACGTTGTATGTATATGGGTATCCGCGAGAAATCTTTACCGGATGGCTCAGCCCTATTATCAACCTTGACGAGGTTATGGACATCAGCCTCTTCATATATCCGGTTGAGAGCCAAGTGGTGCTGAACAACCTTAAGCGGAAGGTCGGCCAAATGGAAGCCACCTATGCCATAAACCAAGAAAAGGGTCGGGTGCGTGATCCTGGTCTTGAGGCGGCTTTAATGGACGCCGAAGAACTGCGCGATAAGCTTCAAGTAGGGGAGGAGCGGTTCTTTCGCTTCGGCCTGTATGCCACCGTGTACGCCGATAGCATGGAGGAGTTAAAAGATATCCAACGTAAAGTGGAAGGTATTTTCGGCCAGTCCTTGGTGTACACCAAGCCCGCCAGCATGCAAATGGAGCCAGCCTTTAATTCAACCCTGCCGCTGGGAACCGATGAGCTGCAGGTGGCCCGCAACATGAATACTGGAGCACTTTCTACCAGCTTTCCCTTTACCTCGGCCGAACTTAGCCGTAACGAAGGCGTGCTTTACGGCATCAACCGCCACAATAACGGCCTGGTGCTGTTCGACCGGTTTAGCTTGGAAAATGCCAACATGGTGGTATTTGCTAAATCCGGCGCTGGTAAAAGTTTTGCCATTAAGCTAGAGGCAATCCGCAGCCTCATGCTTGGAACCGAAATCCTCATCATTGACCCGGAAGACGAGTACCATTCCATGTGCGAAGCGGTCGGCGGAAGCTACCTGAGGTTAAGTTTAGCCTCGTCCAGCCGGCTCAACCCTTTCGACCTGCCGCGGGTGCTCGACAGCGAGGATGCCGACAATGCCCTGCGAGCCAATATTATTACCTTGCATGGGTTGTTGCGGCTAATGATGGGCGGGCAGGCTTCGCCGCTCAGCCCAGCCGAGGATGCCGACTTGGACGTTGCCATTATTAACACCTATTCTAAAGCGGGCATTACGAATGACCCGCTAACCCATGGCGCCACGCCTCCAACCATGAACGACCTCTACAAAACACTTTCGGAAATGAGCGGTAACGGCCCGGCACTTGCTCAGCGCCTGCGCCAATACACCAGCGGCACCTTTGCCGGGATTTTCTCTGAGCAGTCAAATGTAGACTTGAACAATAAATTTGTGGTCTTCAACATTCGCGACCTGGAAGAAGAGTTGCGCCCGGTAGGTATGTATATCGTCCTGAATTATATTTGGAATAAGGTTAAGTCCGACAAGCGAAAACGGATTCTAGTGGTCGACGAGGCTTGGCAACTTATGAAGTTTGAAGATAGCGCCAACTTCATGTTCAGCATTGCCAAGCGCGCCCGCAAGTACTTCTTAGGCCTGACCACCATTACCCAGGACGTTGACGACTTTTTAAGCTCGCGGATGGGCCGAGCGGTAGTGTCTAACTCGTCGCTGCAGCTGCTCCTTAAGCAAGCGCCGAGTTCGGTAGATATTATTGGGGAGACATTTAAGCTGACCGCCGAGGAAAAGACCCGGCTTACCAACTTCCCAGTAGGAGAGGGGTTGTTTTTCGCTGGCCTCAACCATGTTGTCATGAAGATTCTGGCTTCAAATGCCGAAACGCAGCTAATAACAACTAATCCCCAGGCCATTGCCCAGCAAGAGGCCGCAGCTAAAGCCTACAGAGAGGCGCAGCAGGAAATCGCAGGGGCCTAAACCGTGCAAGACGACAGCACCGTTACCGACGACAAAGAGGCTATAGGGGACGAGTCTGCTGCTGCCGAAGAACGACGCCGGGCAATGGCGGCGGCGGCCCGGCGGCGCGATATGCGCAGCCAGCATAAGCGCAAAACCGATGACGGGGCCAGCCAACGGCGCAGGGGCACCAACGACCTCAACGACAAATATGGGCTGGGTGGTGATGACTCGGGAAAGAAAAAGCTCAGTAAAGCCAAGACCGCTTATCTGGCCATGCGAGCAGCCGCGGGCAGCCGAACCGCCATATCCAGTTTAATTTTAGGGGGCGGTTTTATCGCGGTAGTTATTGGGCTGTTCTTTATCTACGCTCAATATAAGCTGGTTCACACTATGGAGGGAATGGAGCGCCATTTTTTTTCCCGCAACAACCACGCTATTCATGCTCGGCAACAAATTCTGATGCGCGAATTTATTTTTAACCACCTCGATGGAGAAAACCTGCCGGACAGCAATGCTAATGCACCCTTCGCCGTGCAGGTTTTTAATACTCTGTATAAGGGAGATTTCAAAAAGCGGCTAGAGGCCCAAGGCGTAAAAATTACCCGCCGGAAGAGCCTAAACGGTCTAACCACTTTGGTAACTATTGAGGATACTCGAAACGGCACCAAGCGAACCTACGACCAGGGAAACGGCCAGGACCGGCGGGATCTTGGACTACTGGGAGAGCAGCTGAACGACCGCCTGTCGGGAGACGGCACCAACCGTATTCGCGCGGTAGTCGTAAAGGCCCATTTATCGAGACGCTTGGGCTACCATTGGCATCCGTTGGACCCAATCAGGGGGAGCTATGCTGAGGTGCGCGCTAAACTTTTTGCGCGCATGCTCAATCCTGCGTTGCGTATTCCAGCGCTCCAGTCTATTGCGTCTGAGGTGCTAAAAAAGTTTTTTGGCGACACCGACGAGGGAAGGGAAATACAGGAGAATCTTTCAGCGGCCATTGACTCGCCCGACAGGGCCGCCGGAAAGGTAGCGCTCAGTGCGGTAATCACAGAGACAACCGCTAAATTCGTAAAGAATGCCAATTTGGTTGGTCTGGCCATTTTGGCAGCTGATGTAGGTTGTAGAATTTCTGATTTTCTCGCTGACCGTACCGCCAGAAAACTGGTGCAGAAAAAGATTGAGCTCGAGCAAATGGGCGTCTTCAGAGATCTTCGAAGTGCCGCCGACCAGCAAAAGGACGGCAAGAACACTGATGCCAATACTGTTTCGGCCGCCGGCGAGCTTCTGGCCTATACCGACAAAGACGGTAAAGTTCATGATATATCGGAGTCAAACAACTACTCCCGTCAAAATGGCCGGCCGGTGGAGTACCATCCATCTACAAATTGCGAGGACAATCGAGAACTTTGTCTTCAAAAACAAGCCAGCAAGGCGATGCGCGCTACAACGCTGGGATCAATATTTGAGGGGGCGGGAGACCTGCTCAACAGCCCGTTCTATAAAGCCCTGCCGCTGCCATTGCCCGGTACAACCTCAACCGTCGTCGGCTGCACCGCCTTGCGGCCGGTCCTGAATGTTGTAGACAGCCTTTTCGGCTTGATTGGCAGAGGGGTGGATACTGTGCTTTCCAACACCCCGGGAGTAAACACCCTTTGGAGCAGCATAAAAGATTTGGCTGGCGACTTCATTACCATGGTCAGTAATAAATTTATTGGCGCACTGGCTGGCCCCTCAATCGACATAGCAACCACCCGCGGGCCAGCGCTGCTTAATGTGGCTGGGGCTGGGGCCAGCTTGGCGGCCGGATCAATAGCCGGGTCGCCGGCCGGAACCGACGAGACACTCGATGAAAACGTCTGCTACAACAAGACGCCAGAGGAGAAAAAGCAAGATACCAGCCTTTGTGGCAAAAAGCTTACTCGCGCGCAGCTGGTTATAATCGACAATGCGATTGTGCAAGAAAACCACAGGCAGTTTAATGAGTCATCGTTATGGACTAGGATGGCTTCGCTAGACACTCCTTATTCATTTGCCAGCCGCATCGCCTTTGCTACGCCGTCGTCTCCAAAAGTGCTGATGCAGCGAGCCGGGACTACACTCACTGCCGCCATCAACCCCTCCGGCTGGATGCGCTTTTTCGAATTGCTTCCCAATTTATTCACACCCAAGCTGCAGGCAGTAGGCTCAGTCCCCGGGTCGTCCAAGATTGTAGACTCCGAGGGGAAAGATCAATTTGGGACAGACATTTACGGATTTGAGGAAGCAGACGTACAAAGCTCCGGATTTGACACTAAGCCGCATCTTCATAATTTGGACACTGCGTCTGGCTGCAGCGCTATTTCTGACTACGTGGAAAAGAAGGGACGGGAC
>DASVGB010000037.1:0-2647 GCA_036379755.1 Candidatus Saccharimonadia bacterium
AAAAGCAAAGATCGCCAGCGTTGTGTTCGATCGAGGCAGTCGTATTTATCATGGACGTTTACATGCGTTGGCCGAAGCTGCCCGAGCTAAAGGATTGGAGTTTTATTGGCTATCGCACAACAACCGAAGGAGTTTGAAGAAAAGGTAATCTCGATCGACCGCGTTGCTCGGGTCGTTAAGGGTGGTCGTCGATTCCGCTTTCGGGCAACGGTAGTTATTGGCGACGGCAAAGGCCGTGTTGGACTGGGCATCGGCAAAGGCGGCGAGGTTATGACGGCCATTGCTAAAGCGATTTCTCGTGCCCGTCGTAACATGATTACCATTCCTTTAAAGAATGGAACCATCCCGCATGAGATAACGGTGCGTTTTTCCGGGGCACAAGTTATGCTGAAACCAGCATCGACCGGAACCGGCGTTATTGCCGGCGGGGCGGTACGCAATGTGGTTGAGGTTGCCGGCATTCACGATCTGTTGACCAAATCCTTTGGTTCAACTAATAAAGTCAACAATGCCTATGCTACAATTATGGCGTTATCGCGGGTTAAACCGATTAGCAGCAGCCCGTTAGCCCGCATTAAACCTAAGGTTTCCAAAAGTTCAGCTAAAGCTGAAAAAGTAGCTGTTTAAGGAATAGTATGAAAATTCATGAACTAACAGTTACATCCACCAAAAACAGTAAACGCGTAGGTCGTGGTATTGGCTCCGGTAAAGGGAAAACCGCCGGCCGCGGCACTAAGGGGCAGAACTCCCGTTCCGGCGGCGGCGTACGGCCCGGTTTTGAAGGCGGCCAAAACCCGCTTGCCAAGCGATTGCCGAAGAAACGAGGATTTGTTTCGCTGAGCACCGTTAATTACTTAACCGTTTCCTTGGGGGACCTCAACCGAGTGAATGGCACTACGGTTACCAATGCTATTTTGGCAGAACAAAACCTTATAAAAAACACGTTTGATCCGGTAAAAGTTTTAGGTAGTGGAGAGCTAACCAAAAAACTCAGTATCACGCTCCAAGCTGCCACTAAAGACGCTGTATCGGCCATTGAAGAGGCCGGCGGTACTTTTACCGTTATCGCTCCCTCCAAGCGGCCTAAAAAGCCCTCCAAGCGTAACCGTACGACTTAAAGAACAGCAGGGGTTAGATGAACTTACAAACATTGCGAAACGCCTGGGGATCCAAAGAGCTACGGAACCGCATATTTGTGGTTGTTGGAATTCTTTTAATCTTTCGCTTGCTTTCGTATGTGCCGGTACCGGTACCCGACAACCAAGCCTTGGCAAACTTTTTAAAGCAGCTTTTCGGCTCAAGCCAGTTGCTGGGATTTGCAAACCTTTTTTCTGGAGGCAGCTTAAGTAACTTCTCGATTATTATGATGGGTCTCGGTCCCTACATTAATGCGTCAATCATCATTCAGCTTCTAACCAAAGTTATTCCTCATTTGGAGTCTTTAAGCAAGGAAGGCGACCGCGGCCGCAAGAAAATCAACCAGTATACCCGGTTGCTGACGGTTCCGTTGGCGGTCGTTCAGGCCATTGGGATGGTTGTGCTTATTAGGCAAAGTTCAATTCAAGCAACCCAAACCGACCTTATTGGGAATGCCAGTCTATTCCAATGGTTCTTAATGGTGGTCACGATGACGGCGGGCACGATTTTCCTGATGTGGCTTGGCGAGCTTATCACCGAAAAAGGCATCGGCAACGGTATCTCACTCATTATTTTTGCCGGTATTATTGCGGCATTGCCATCAAGCGCGACCCAGATCTTAAGCTTAGCCTCAAACGATACCGGCAGAATCTTGCAGCTTCTCTTCTTCGCGGTAGCCCTATTTGCCGTCATATACTTCCTGGTTATGCTAAATGAAGGCAAGCGCTCCATACCGGTCTCCTATGCCCGCCGTGCCCGCGGTAATCGGATTTATTCCGGAGTTGATACCTATCTGCCAATTCGTTTGATTACCGCCGGGGTTATCCCGATTATCTTTGCCCTAGCCTTTTTGGCGGTTCCGGCGTTTATTGGGCAGCTGCTATCGGGCGCAAGCACGCCCTGGGTAGCTGCTTTTGCTCAATGGCTCACAACCTTTTTCGCTACCACGAGCATAGGGTACCCGATTTCATACTTTTTGCTGGTTGTCGGTTTTACCTACTTCTACACCGGTATTATCTTCAATCCCAAGGATATCTCCGAAAATATGCAGAAGCAGGGCGGGTTTATCCCAGGCATTCGGCCAGGCAATGAGACCGCAGCCTATTTGACCAAAGTAGTGAATCGGCTAACGTTGATCGGATCAATTGCTCTAGGTCTGGTAGCGGTCTTGCCGTTCATTGTGGAACGCTTTACTAATACCCAGGTTTTAACGCTTGGTGGCACCGGCTTGTTAATTGTAGTAGTGGTGGCTCTTGAAACGATGAAACAACTTGAATCGCGGGCAATCCAAGTAAGCTACGACAAGTATTAGCCTTGGCTCAGCCAATTTTTTTCATCTCCAGCAGTAAGGCTAAGTTTGATGCCATCAAACCAGTTATTTCCCAACTCCAGCAAATTGAACTGGATCTTCCGGAAATTCAAGAATTGGATGCGCATAAGGTGATAGCTGCCAAGGTACAGCAAGCGTTTAAGCATCACAAAGGGCCCATACTGGTAGATGACACATCAT
>DASVGB010000038.1:0-3174 GCA_036379755.1 Candidatus Saccharimonadia bacterium
AATACTGATTGAAGAACCGGCAGCATAGATATCGCCATTAACGGTCCCATCAATCACTACCTGCTCGCCGCTTATATAGAGGTCGTCGTCGACGGTTTGATTCGCACTTACCTCTGAACTACCACTCTCCGAACTAATAACAGCTGCCTGTCCGGCGCCGGGAAACAGGAGCACGATAACCAGGCCAAAGCTTACGAGTATCAATTTTAGGTAGCGCAGCATCTGACCTCCTTGGTAATAGTCTTAGTATGTCCCTTGGCAGAGCCAATTACAAGCATGACCGTGTCGACATTACTGAGGGCGGCTAGCGGCCTGGGCGGCGGCGGCCTTTTCCAGCTCATCATCAAGCGGCTCAAGGTCTTGAATGCCAAATTTACGCTCCAAGGCTAGGGCTATAAGATGGTCGGCCAGCACCGGATTCTTCGGTAAAACCGGACCATGCAAATAGGTCCCGTAGACTTGGTTGGTAACGGCGCCCTCATTCCCGCTGCTGCCATCGTTGCCGAATCCCTGTGAAACCGTGCCTAGCGAAGGCTGGCCCGGCTTCAATAGTGTACGACCGCTATGGTTCTCAAACCCGACCAGCCGGCCCATGGATGACTCGATTATCGCATTGCCGATCATCCGCCGAGACGAACCTATGGTGTTGGCTTGGAAGATTGAGATACCAGGAATAACCGTTCCCTCCAAGGTCGTAAAGCCATGTCCAAAGAGCTGATAGGTTCCGCAAATTACTAGCATAGGCACCCCGCCCGCTGCCGCATTGCGCAGCGCGGCAGCGTGACGCTGCAAGTCCTTCCCTACGGCTAACTGGCCTCGGTCCTGGCCGCCGCCGCCAAAAATAATATCGGCTTTGGCTATATCCACCTGATCATCGACCCCGGCAGTGCGAATAATCGGCTGGTAGCCGCGCCACTTCAGGCGCTGTACCAAGGTAAGAATATTTCCGCGATCTCCATACATATTAAGCTCTTCCGGGTATAAATGCAGGATGACTACTTCCTTCGTGTCTTTCATCGCCACACCTCCGGTAATTCCGTCATTTTACTTAAATGTTTGCGCAATGCCAGCATCGCCGTATAGGTCGGTATCAGATAGCCGGTCCCGCCAGCAGGAAGTTGAGTAATAAACTGGTTCAATGCTTCATCCAGCTGCACTTCGGATCGTGCAGCTGCCATTCCGGCATACTTCAGCCGCAAGGCCATATCGCTGGCACGCGTTCCGGAAACCGCAATGGTATGATTGTGCGGTACGAGCTCTTCAAAGGCTACGTCCCATAACCACGATACATCGCGGCCGTCAGCAAAGTTATCATTGATACAGAGCAAGATATTCTGTTGTTGTTTTTGCATCAGGAAGGTTTGAATAATTTGATTAAAGCCAGTGGGATTTTTTACAAGCAGGAGATATATCTCCTTACCGCCTATGGTTATTTTTTCAACCCGGCCGAACGCGGCGCGTACACTGCCAAGCGAACTGCTAATCGCTATTGCGCTCAATCCCGCATCAAAAGCCACGCTAGCGGCCGCTAGGGCGTTGTAAATGTTATAGAGACCGGGAAGCTGCAAGGTCATGGGTATCTCCTGCTTGGGTGCTTTAATTAGGGCCTCTGCCGACTGGACACTAAGCTTGATCCCGCTTGCCCAGTAGTCTGGCTTGGGACGGTCAAAGTGGCCTTCTGTACAACTATAGTGTCCGATATGCCCATAAAAATTTTGGGTGTATATTAGCGAACGGCCGCATTCTGGACAGATATGCGAGTCGGCTGTCACATCATGAGAAAGCTTATCAGCGGGCGCATCGTCAATGCCGAAATTATGGGTTTTATCAGGTTTAGCAAAGCTGGCCAGACTGGCGACCAACGGATCGTCAGCATTTAAAAACAGGGTGGCCTCGGTAGAGGCAATCCCCTTGCCTATCAACTTAGCGGTGGTATCGAGTTCACCGTAGCGGTCTAATTGGTCTCGAAAAATGTTCAACACCACAATCGCCCGGGGTTGAACCAATGCACACACTGCCGGCATGGCAGCCTCATCAACTTCGAACAATCCCGTGGTCTGGCGGAATTTTCCACCAATACCGGTGTGCTCAATTAAGGCCGAAACCACGCCGCGGCTTAAATTTGACCCGGCGGTATTAACCACTAGGCTCTCCCCGCCATCAGTTAAAATCTTGGCCAACATTTTTGAGGTAGTCGTCTTGCCGTTGGTGCCGGTAACAATAATGCTTCCATGAGGAATATTCTTGGCCAGCTTGTGGCCAATCTGAGGATCGATGCGTTCTGCAACTAGGCCGGGCAACGCCGAGCCGCCCCCGCGGCCAAGCAGGCGGCTGAAAAAGATAATGAGCTTTCCGATGGCAATGGTGGCTACAACTGGCATAGGCTTATTCTACCTTACCGCTAACAAACTGAGGGCTAGTACAACTACCAGAATACCAACCAACTGGTAGCGGGAAAGGCGCTCCTTAAAGAAGTACAATGATAGTCCGACCGTAATCAAGGGTGAGGTTGACGCGACCGGAGCCACAATAGCCACCAACGACACAGAAAAGCCGTAGCTTAACATCAACGCCCCCATCAACCCAAACGCTGACAATCCTATGATGGCGCCGTTTAGAGGCTTGCGGTTAGCAGGAAGCAACGCAACTCCGGTCAACCAAAGTCCGATGCCTGATCCAACAATAAGCACGATTGTTTGTAGCATTATGGCAGTCTGCCACCCCGCTAGATGCACAAGTTGGGCGAGGAAAAACACCGCCGTACCAATACATATCGCCCCGATAAGTGCCAGGCGCACAACCGGCTGAGTCCAAAAGTTTCTCTGCGGAAGATGAGTCCGGCTGCTGACTGAGATTAAGATTGCACCAAATATCAGGAGCACGACAGCCACCAACTGGCTGTATTGAAGCTGCTCACCTAAAAAGACCAAGGAAAGTAGTACCGCCGGAAAGGCATAACTGCCAATAAATGGACTGGCCAAGCTGACTGGCCCGACCTTAAGTGCATGAAACGTGAATCGCAGGCCTAAAAGAAATATTCCGCTGCTAAGCACGGCGAGTGTCAGACTTAACCAGCTTATTCTCAACTCCCAGCTAAAAATAAGAAATACTGCGGCAAGGACACCTAACCGCAGCAACTGGCTCCAAAATATGATGTACCAATGGTTAAACGTA
>DASVGB010000039.1:0-8988 GCA_036379755.1 Candidatus Saccharimonadia bacterium
CTGGGCTACCAGACCCTGGTCGCGATGACGGTAAAACCGCTTACCGTCTGTAGTAACAATGCCCGAGCTTTCCTGGCCGCGGTGTTGCAGCGCATACAACCCGTAGTAAACCTTGTGGGCAACTTGTTGGTCCGGCTCATAAATGGCAAATACTGCACATTTTTCATGCAGTTCACGGTTTGTCATAGTTTTATTCTATAATGTTCTAACACTAAAAGAAAGCAGAAGCGCTTTAGTATAAGCGATTATTTTTTATATAGTCGTAAACCGCGGGGTGCAATCCGGATATTGCTTCATTAAGACCAACACTGGTGCGGATGGCGGATGAGGAAATATTGGTAAGCGGCATTGTTACTACCTCGCATTGCAGTGCCTGCGCCGAATCTCCCAGCCGCCACTTGAGCGCATCAACCTCCAAACTATCACTCCCGTTGCGTCCGGCCATACCAAAAGACAATAGCTTGAACAGTTCTTCACGGTCGGCCCACCGATCAATTGATAGAAAAGTGTCGGCACCCATTAACAACACCAATTCGCTAGCGGGATTCGCTTCATGCAGTTCGCGAGCCGTAGCAATCGTATGGTTTTTAGTCCGGCGCTGCAATGCATATTTATCAGGAGAAATACGCGGATACCCTTGTGTCGCCAACTGAGCCATTGCCATCCGATGTTCAAAATCTGAAACATCCGGCTTGTGCGGGGGGTCGGCATCAATCAAAAGTAAAACTTCATCTAACCCTAATTGATCCATGGCATGGGTAGCCAAGGCAATGTGTCCATTGTGGATAGGGTCAAATGTGCCGGAAATCAGGCCGATTCGGTTCAGGAGCGGTGCTCCGGATTTTCAGAATCGTAACGAGTCCCAGCGGTCCACTTTGAACGCTGATTGCCATGGGCCGGTATGCCGTCGTTATCTTTTATCATTTTCGCCATGTGCATTAAATTCCAGGTCATAAAGGTAGTATTGCGATTCGTAAAATCATTTTCCGGTCCGCCTGAACCCGGATCAAGATATGACGGGCCGGGACCAGCCGGCCCCACCCAACCGGCATCAGCCTGGGGCGGTATGGTGTAGCCAAGATGCTGCAAGCTATACAAAATATTCATAGCACAGTGCTTAATGCCATCTTCGTTGCCGGTAATCAAGCAACCGCCGGCCCGACCGTAATAGGCATACTGGCCAACCTCATTTAAATCTGATGAGTTGGCATACAGCCGCTCAATTACTTTTTTCATTTCCGAGCTGTTATCGCCCAGCCAAATCGGCCCCGCCAACACTAAAATATCTGCAGCCATAACTCGCTTAAACAGCTCCGGCCACTCGTCGGTTGCCCAACCATGCGCTCGCATATCCGGATATACACCCTGAGCAATGTCATGATCAATCGATCGGATATGGTCAACCTCAACCCCCTGTTCCTCCATGATGCCGCGGCTGATTGCGACTAACCCGTCGGTATTACTTGGATCCGGTGATTTTTTTAGCGTGGCATTAATAAAGAGGGCCTTTAGCCCGGAAAAGTCCCCTTTTTTTTCATCGCCCATAATTGCAGCTCCACTTCTTGTATGTTGATTATAGCTCATGTATTACACTTATGGCATGAACAAGCTATTAAAGGTGGCTCTGGTACAAAAGAAGCCGCCGGAAAATCAACACGATGCCCAAGTTCGGGGCGAGGCGTATTGCAGGGAGGCCGCTAGCCAAAACGCCGATATCATATTATTTCCCGAGCTATGGAGCACCGGCTACGCCTTCCCCGACCCTAGCGACGACAAACAAACCGCCCGTTGGCGACAACATGCCGCCTCTCGCCACAGTGAGTTTGTCTCCTCATTTCAATCCCTAGCAAAAGAGCTGGAAACGGCTATTGCGATCACCTACTTAGAAGACAGTGGCCGTGGACAACCAAAAAATTCATTGACGCTATTTGATCGCCGGGGCGATGAAATCTTGCACTATTCAAAAGTCCATACCTGCGATTTCGGCCCTGAACTACTAACCGCTGCCGGCAATGAGTTCAAGACTAACCTGTTATCTACCACTGCCGGCGATATTCGAGTTGGGGCGATGATCTGCTTTGACCGCGAACAGCCGGAAAGTGCACGCTTGCTGATGCTACAAGGAGCCGAAATCATTCTCACCCCAAACGCCTGCGGTCTTGGACGTGCGCAGCTCCAACAGTTTTCAACTCGTGCCTATGAAAACATGGTGGGCATGGCAATGGCTAACTATCCAGCACCGAGATGTAATGGCCGGTCTGTTGCCTATAGCCCAATTGTGGTTGACGAGAACCATGATGATGTCGAAAATAATTTGGTCTTAGCCGGTCCGGAAGAAGGAATATATTATGCCGAGTTTGATATTGAGCAAATTAGGGCGTGGCGAGAAAAACAAATTTGGGGAAACGCCTACCGGCACCCTGAAGCCTATGGCGACATAACATCAAATACGATAAATGCTCCGTTTACTAGATAATTGCTGAAAGGCTTCAGAGGAGCGGGCGCGAACGCCCGCTCCTCTGTCACAGAGGTTGCTATGCCTGCCGATCCGCGGGGATGTAAGTTCCCCTCTTGCACCTCCACCAGGACTTCTGCTGGCGTCGAACGCCTGAGGCCGTCTTCTTGTAGTACAGAAACCCCTTGCAGTGAAGGTCCCCCTTCTCGTAGTTGAGGGGGTTCTTCATCCAGAAGTCAGGCGTGCAGAGCCCGACATTGCTCCGGAAGGGAAACCCGACATGGCAGGGCACCTTGATGGATGCCGCCATACAGTCATAGGTCTTGATGGGGACATTCTGGACCTTCATGTACTGCAGCTTGGCGCACTTGTCGAACGTCTCCGCAATCGCCGGGATGTGGGCCTCGTGGTACTTCATCTTGTACGCCGCCTGAGCGACGAAGGCCTGGTTCCGACCGTCCACCTGCTCCACCACGACGGGCGCGAATGCAAGCGAGATGGCAGTGGCGAGCATGATCCCCACCAGGTGTGTGCTTGTGAATCGGGTGCTTCCCAACATGGTTCCCAACCTCCTGCTTGTGCTACGGGGCGGATCCAGCGAATTATCACAGCACTCCTGGCTGCTAAAATCTCCGATCGAGGCGGGTAAGACCTGCGCAGATTAGAAAATCTACGTCACATACGGTTTTACCATAATTATATTATAAAATCAATTATTATTATCGGGTGAATGGCCAAAAAATAACAATATTTTTGGTAAATATTATATTGTTTTGATTGTCTGGTGGGCGAGAGAGGACTTGAACCTCCACGAGCTTGCGCTCACTAGAACCTGAATCTAGCGTGTCTACCATTTCACCACTCGCCCGCGAACCAGGATGACTGATAAACTATAGCTTGAATCAAGGCTTTTTGGAAGCCTAGCGGCGTGGTACTTCGCGAACCTTTACCGACCAATTTTCTATCCCTGTGAAGCGATCAGAAGGATTGATGAGTTTGCGAACTGACACGCCATAAACCGAGGTATCAACCCCGTATTCATAGCTTGGCGTGTACAGCATTACAGCCGGCGTGTCGCCAACCCATGTCTGAATGAAGCTGCGGTATTTGGCCGCACGCAGGGCTGGGTCTCGCAGGATGCGTCCGCTTTCTAACGCCGTATCAGCTTGGCGCGAGCTATACACCGAAATATTCAAACCGGGATCCTTAGTCTGAGTTGAGCTCCAATAGGCATAAATATCGGGATCGGCACCAAGGTTGATGCCGTATAGTAAAGCGTCATAATTACGGGGGCGAATATAACTCTGCTGTAGTTTTTCCGGACCAACTTCAATAACTTGCAGTTCAGCGCCGGCCTTTTTCCATTGCTTGGCTAACGCCCGAGCGACAGGGCCGTAGGGACTGTCGGCCTGGGTCAGTAGCCGGATCTTCAACTGTTTGCCATCCTTGACCCGGATGCCGCCTCGTCCCGGTTTCCACCCTGCAAATTCAAGTGTACTGCGTGCCTGCTGGATATTAAATGCCGGCTGATGGGCGGATCCTGCCAAATTTAGACCAGTAGCAAACAGCGGACCGGTCAAGGTAGACGCTTCATTATTAAATTGATCCTTCACAATAGCAGCCCGATCGGTTGCTTGGGCCAGACCCAACCGCACCGCTTTATCTGCTAACACCGGAGAAGTAGTTTTAAAGAAAACCGCCACCGCATTGGGAACGCTTGCCCGATGGAGTTTTAAGGTGCCCAGTTTGGTTGCCTCGTCAATTTGGTCGGGCTGTAACCGACCGACGCCAAGAACCTGGCGATGCTTATAGGCATCGAGAGCTTTGTCGTAGTCGCTATAGAGGCGCAGGGTGATGATGGAAATCAACGGTTTACTAAAATGATAATCGTTATTAGCAGCCAGATTAATTTCTCCAGCCGCCACATCAAAGCTAGTTAACTTGTACGGGCCGGTGCCCACCGGCTTCTGATTAAATCCCGCCACGCGTAAATCCCTAGGCTCGGTATTTTCCAAAAGATGACGCGGTAATAGTCCAACGGTCGTCGCATTAATAAAGGGCGTGTAGGCCTTGGGCAAGGTAAATACCGCCGTATGATCGTCCGGTGCGCTCACCTTTACCCCCTGCCAGCTGGCCGCCAAAGCCGACCGGGTATCCGGATTCTGGATGGCCGTAAGGGTAAAAACCACATCTTGCGCGGTTGCTGGAACCCCGTCGTGAAAACGAATGTTTTTACGCAAATGAAACGTATATACTTTTCCGTCTGCACTAATATCCCAGCTCTCGGCAATATCCGGCTCAAGCTTGCCTTCAGCCGTAAACCGGGTGAGCCCGCTAAATATTAAATGATTTGCATCGGCGCTAGCCCCGCCCTCAGGCAGAACCGGGTTAAGATTTTTAACCGTGCCGACGATCGCTTCACTGTAGCTGCCTCCAGGAAGCGGCTGCACCACCAGTCCGCGTTGGCGAATGGAACCGGTTTGTAAAAATAAGCCTATGCCAAGCGCCAGAACCACAAACCACCAGCCCAGTGCGAATCTCCGAATCATAGTTAGCTGGCGCCACTTTCCCCAAAAACCAAACCGCAGGTAGCGGTTGCCCAGGTGCCAGTACCGCCTTACATTGCGCTGGGCTCGGCGTAAGCTGCGCTGCAGGCGAAAACGGATGTAGGTAATCATACTATTACTTTACCCTTACTTGGATAAAATACTCAGCAATACCGATAATACAAAAATAAAGCCGGCGCCAATCGTCGTGTAATAAATCCCCTGTTCAGCACCCCGACGGGTGCGATATCCTTCACTATCGCCGCCCCCCATTGATGCTCCTAAGCTGGAACCGCGAGATTGCAACAACACGGTCGTAATAATGATAATCGACGTAATAATCGTTATGTAGTTAAACAGACTTTTCACGAGAACCTTCCATGATGTTGGTAAATAAATAGTTCACGATCCAGATAATAAGCACGGCCCACACTGCTTGCCAAAAGGATGTAACTTGCAAGGCCGGATAAATCAGCGTCACAAGGTACAGCATAAACCCGTTTACTATAAAGGTGAAGAGACCCAGAGTCAACAAGATTGCCGGCAGCGCCAATACTATGAGGAGCGGCCGAATAACCGCATTCACAACCGAAAATAGCAATGCGCCGATAATGAGGACGCCGGGATTTCCGCCATAATCTACGCCGCTAAGGACATTCGCGGCTGCCCACAACCCAAGAAAATTTATCAGCCAGCGTAACAAGAATGCACGGATCATGCATTTGAAACTTTTAGAATGCTATCGACTGCAGCCGCTACTTCATCTGGTGTATGCTGCATTTTTGACATATATTTTGTTGCCCCAAGATCAATTGCTTCGGACATGGCTTCAAAGTTACTGACTACTACGATCTTAATGGCATCATTATCATGGTCGCTTCGCAGCTGTTTTAAAAAGCTCATGCCATCTAAATTGGGCATGAGCATATCAAGTACGATCAACGCCGGCTTTGCTTGGGCTAATAGTTTTTGGCCTTCAATCCCGTCATCTGCTGATTTAACATTATATCCCATTCCACTGAGTGCTGCCGTGTAGGCGGTCCGCAGCGCAGTGTCATCATCAATTACATAAATTGTTGCTGGCTCTTTCATCATTCTTCTTCAGCTAAAACTTCTTTAATAATATCTTCGATTTCTCGTGGCGTAAAACTTGATTTTGTTAAATACTTGCAGGCGCCATGTCTTAATGCATTTTGAACATCACTAGGAACCGACATATTGCTAAACACAATTATCTTGATAGTGGGGTGTTCGGTCTTCGCCCTAAACTGCTCTAAAAATTCCAACCCGTTCATAGTGGGCATGAGCATATCAAGCAAAATTACATTAGGTTTGATTTTCTTAGCCAAGGCTAATGCCTCCTGGCCGTCAGCGGCAACCGATGTTTCATAACCGTCCATCGTTAGAACGGTTTCGTACGCGCTGCGCAGCATCTGATCGTCTTCAACTATTAGTACGGAGGTTTTTGAAGGGGTCATGTAAGTTGGGTTAGTTTGCGGCTGCATTCATCGATGTCGGATCTATTCTCAGTTAACAGGCCCATAGACACTTGAATCCATTCTATTAATTGGGGCATATCTGCCCGGTCTATTTCGTGAGGTTCCTTGTTTAAATGAGACTGAATTTGCCGTTTCACAAAGCGCTCAGAAGCCGGGCCAAGATAATACTCAACAATAGTCACTATAGCATCATAGAGGCGAGTCGTCATACGTTAAACCGCCTCCTCAAGCTTAGCCAGCTGCTTGGCTCCATAAGCCACCATTATGTGCCCGAAGCCATAAGCAATAATTAGCAGGTAGAGAATGAGTAAGATGCTGTTGAGCCCAAGATGGCTTAGCGAAGGCCCAATCGCACTCAGCATTTGGAGTAACACCGAAGAAGTCGCAATCGCCAACATACCGAAGGATAGATGTCTGGCTGAGCGGCGGTATATAATGCCGGGCGCGTTACGCTGATACAACAAGATACTCATTGCAGCCATGAGACCCATATACCACGCCAGTAAATAGGGAACAATTATGCTGACTACAATCAGCCAATCGGGAAGATAAAGCGGGACAATTCTGGTAATATCCGGAGATGCCTGGCGATAGGGATTCATTGCCAATAACCAGGCATAAAGCGTGCCGAGCCCAACGAGCGCCAGAATAACTCCTGCTTGAGCTCTAGCAAACCCCTTAAACTGCACGAGCGAGACAAGCTTCAAGGCTCCACGATAAATCATGTAAAATGACACCAGTACCACCGCCAGCTCAAGATAATTGGCAAAAATCACCCATTCGTTGAAGTATGACGACCCCCTCAGCAACGGCTGCACCGCCTGTATCATAGAGTTTAGGGCCAAGCCAAATACCAGCGCAATAAGGCCATTTGCAACGCTATGCAACGCCTGGCCATCCTGGCTTTCAATAATGTTTTGAGCATAGCGCTTGAATTTTAAAGACCCCCACAAAGCAACAGACCAAATTATAATCACGGGAATAATGACCGATATCTGTATGGCTCGGAACTGAAATGTTGTGGCGTTAAAGTTGCGAGCCGAATCCGCTACGGGAGATGACAAGCTGAGAAGGACATAGATAAGCGAAATAAGACCCAGTGCGGCATAGAAACGCGAATTTCTTTTCATTTTTCTCTCCCGAGTGTTACTTGATTATCCGCAAATTGAGCCAGCGAACCAATAGGCTGTAGCGGCAGCTCAATATCAAATATCGTACCAGCCCCTGGTTTTGAGTCAACGCCAATTCGACCTTGATGCATATCGACAATATTGCGAGTCAGATATAATCCCAGGCCGGTTCCGCCTCGAGCCACGCTTAAAGGGTTATAGACTCGCGCAAATCGTTGAAATATTTTTGACTGATCTTCAACTGCAATACCTACTCCGGTATCCTCTACCCGGACATGAGCTTGATTCTCTGAAAACCGTAGGCTTACTCCAATACTACCCCCTTTATGCGTATATTTACTAGCATTATTCACAATATTTTCCAACGCCATATGAATAAGCTTAGGATCACAGACCACTGCTGATCGATGAGACGGCAAGATTAACTCCAAGCGCTGGCTGCGTTCCATCGCAACTGGCTGATGCACTTCAATAATATCCTCCAATATTTCAGCTATATCGGCGCTTACCATTTCCGGCATAATGCGGCCGCTATCAATTCTGGCAACATTTAACATGTCATTAATAATTTCCAGTTGGCGCTCGTTTGCCTTCCGGATTTTTTGCATGTACTCTTTTTGGCGCTCACTCAGCTTACCCGCATAGCCGTCGAGCAGTAAAGAAATGAATGCCTTGGCTCCGGTCGCTGGTGTACGCAACTGATGCGAGGCCAGCGAGACGAACTCTTCTTTGGCGCGCTCAAGCTCGCGTTCGTTGGTAAGGTCGCGGAATACCTCAATAGCCCCGACTGGGCGGCCGTCCAGTATGACGGGAGATACGGTTACCGCTACTGGGAAGACGCTGCCATCCTTGCGCTGATACCAGACGGTTTCGCTAATGCTCCTGCCGCTCATTAACGCCTGAGTAGCCGGACGATTCAGTGGATCGATGGATTTACCTTGATCATCAAGCGCTAACACCGTACCGGGAAACCATTTGCCGGTAAGTGTTTTTACATCGTACCCTAGTGCCGCAGCCGCCGAAGAGTTAACGCTGGCAATTACGCCATGCTCGTCAATCACCAGCAGCCCCTCGCCAATACTGCTTAGTAGCGTTTGGGCTTGTATCTTTGCCGCTTCAGCTGCCTTTTTTTGTTCTTCCAGCTTTTTAAGTGCTAGTCTTTCCTGGCTAATATCAAAGGTGCTGAGGACGAGTCCGGTTATGCGCCCATCGGTAAAAATCGGTCCAACGCTGTTTTTATACCATTGCTGGCTGTTATTTATGTAGGTCGTATACTCTAGTTCGGTGGAGCGCCCGGTTTTCATCACGCGTCGCAAGATTTTCTGAACGCGGTGGCGCTCCGATGCCTTCATAAAATC
>DASVGB010000040.1:0-5766 GCA_036379755.1 Candidatus Saccharimonadia bacterium
TGAAGACATGCTTGCATCTGAGCTAGCGGCTAAAGTCCCAGACGAGCTTAGACGGATTAAGCACGCTCAGGCAATTACCGACCAGACATTCACCGATATCCTCGGAATTATCAAGGCCGGTATGACGGAAAAAGCGGTGGCAGCTGAAATCGTGTACCTCCTGCTAAAGCACGGCGCCGATCAGATACCCGAGCATTTCTGGCCGATTGTAGCATCCGGCCCGAATAGCGCAATTGTTCATGCCCATCCAACCGACCGTAAACTATCAGACGGCGACGTTGTACTACTCGATTTTGGCTGTTTGGTTGAAGGATACACCTCCGATATGAGCCGGACGCTGGTACTTGGCAAAGCCAGCGATAAAATCAAGAAAGTTTATGCGATAGTCCTGGAAGCGCAGCAAGCGGCACTGGCGGCAGCTAAAGCCGGGATCAGCGGCATGAAGCTGGATGCCGTGGCACGTTCGATTATCGAATCAGCAGGATATGAAATCCCCCACGGCGTTGGCCATTCGCTTGGGCTAGAAATCCATGAGGAACCACGAATTAACCCGCGCAACCCCAACCCGCTTCCTGAAAATGCCGTTATGACGATTGAGCCCGGTATCTATATTCCTGGGGAATTTGGTGTTCGGATTGAAGACATGGTTCGCTTAACCAAAATAGGCTCAGAAAACCTTACGGCTTCGCCAAAAGAATTGATTGAGCTTCATCCAGCGAGGTAATCCGCCCAACACTGGCCGTCGCCGGTTTATCACTATACTTCTCCCCTGGCCGCGCCAAATGATACATAGCAATCTGCGAGTTTGAGGCAATCAACGGCTTAAATGATGCTGCATTGTCGTCTATCAATATAATTTCTTCATAGGTCCCTTGAATCGGCCCGGCATCGACCGCCAGCTCCCCATCTCTTACAATTGTAACGCCAGCGGCTAAGACAAAGCCTTTATTCATAGTAGTAACGCAAAATGGCAGGTCGGCAAGCGCCGGCGCAAAGGCGAACTTATGGTGCTGCCAATCTACTCCTCCCTGTAAGTCTTCACCGATAATGGTGGCCTGGCTGATGATTGCCGGAGTGACATTTTCAGGTAATGCGCCAAGCAGCCGGCCGGCATCTTCAAAAAGATAATCCAGTGCCAAGGAAGCGTTCGCCTCGTCATGCAAAAACCGGCTAAGGTTGAAAACGGTCCGGTCAAAGTCGAGCAGTAACAGAATCATGAAAAGTATATCCTCATGAGAGCACGGGCCAGGCGATCGCCGTCGTGGCGAATTAAACTGCGCTGGTACTCCAAGAGTACGTCATTCTTATTTTCCGGTGCGGCTCCCGCTAAGAGCGGTTCGCCAATAGCCTTGTAGGGCTGCTGCTTGAGCGTGGCAGCCTCAAACTCCACCGGCAGCTCACCGTTTCGAAGGTAACGTTTGGCTAAGGTTGGCGTTGGCATAGCGGTATTATAGATGACGTAGTCGAACAACTGTTTGCCATCCAAATGGCGGCTGAGTTCATCCAAAAACTCATGAACCTGCATCCCTTTTGTCTTATCCGGTTTATTCACCAAATTAGCAACGTACACCTTGGGCGCCTTGGTTCGCTCAAGTGCTTTCGCCATTCCGTCTGGCAAAAGCACCGGAATAATTGACCCGTAAAGGTCTCCCGGGCCCACAATAACCATATCAGCCGCCATAATTGCACGAACCGCCTCCTTATTAACCTTAGCCTGGGGCTCAAGCTGAAGCAGCGGACGATCGCCGGAAAAATCGTGGGTTTGAATATTACGCTCATGATTCAGCTGAGTGCCATCAGACATTACCGCCGTTAAACGAATATCGCTGGTGGTTACTGGAATAACCTGACCGCTGACTTGCAAGATTTGCTCGGCCAGCTTCACGCCTTCGCCGAATCCTCCGGAAATTTTTTCAAGTGCGGTTAAAAATAAGTTGCCAAACGAGTGCCCGCGGAACGTTCCTTCTTCAAACCGATAATTGAACAGTTCGCGCATATACTCCGGCGTGTTCGATAGGGCCACCAAACACTGGCGAACATCCCCTGGAGGTAAGACTCCTAATTCATCGCGCAGTATGCCGGTTGAGCCGCCATCATCGCTCATGGTCACAATTGCCGTCAAATTTCCAACATACGGCCGTAACGCCGAAAGCAGCATAAAGCTTCCCGTGCCCCCGCCGATTACCACCGCTTTCACGCCAACAGAAGATGGCGGCTGGACTGATGTGGGCGGCTCCCCCTCCGGCCGCACAACCAGCTGACCTTCCTGTACCGATAACTGAGCCCGATCAGTTAATCCGGTTTGCTGTAACAGAGCTTTAGGAATCCTAATGCCCTTTGAGTTACCAATCTTGATAATGTCGGCCGCGTTACCCTTCATATATTCTGCCTGCAGCTTTAGTAATTACATTGTAATTACATTATTGTTTTAAATCAATAGGGATTTTGGCTAGTGCTTTATTCACATTCATCCAATTATCAAGATTGCCCACATCGTAATAATCTCCCTTTACCGGCAGTACTACCACCTCATGCTCGCGAGCCACCGCAGCATAAACATCAACAATAAAATATTCTCCGGTAACTGGGTGAGCTTTTAAATTCTGGAAATATGGCTCCATCTCCGTGCCAATAATATGCTTGCCAATGTTTGCGAGCAGCGTCCCTTCCAGTTTTTCCGGGTGTTCAGGCTTTTCAATAAGATTCTTAAGGAAGCACACATCCTCCCTGCTCTCTACCTGCATCACCCCGAACTTTGAAAGCATCTCATCCGGCAGATGCAATCCGAGCAAGCCTCCAACGGCTTCGCGGGATGCATAAAGCTCAACCAGGTCGACCAAATCACTACCACCGTCAGAACGATAGGTAAAATCATCTGATGCCATATAAATGCATGAACGGAAGCCGCCCATATCTTCAAATGCCAGCAGTGGCGGGATAGCAGTGCCGTAACGTTCGGTTTTAGTGACAAAGTGGAACTGTGCCCGACCACGCAAAGCTTTTAGCATGTTCAGGTCGGTGTCCTTGCGGGTAGCAGCCAGGTGCTTGTCTAATAAATCATTCCCTAAGAAATAACGTTCATAAATATCCTGATGATACGGATGGATCACGAAATAAATATCTTCAACCCCAACCTTCACCAGCTCATCCACAATAAAATCTACCACCGGCCGGTTGCCGATAGGTGTAAAACCCTTTGGTATGGTTGCCGATATTGGCAGCCTTCTAGTAGTAAAGCCGTTATCGCCAATAATGGCTGTCGTAATGGGTGGTTTGGACATAGTACCCATAATAGCAAATAACCGGACTTAAAAGTCGGTTAATTGTTGCGTAATGTGCGTAGGCAGCTCGGCAATAGGCACCCGAACCTGAGCCAAGCTGTCACGATGCCGGATGGTAACCTGTTTATCATCGAGCGAATCGAAGTCTACGACCACGCATAATGGTGTGCCAATTTCATCCTGGCGGCGATAGCGCTTGCCAATATTGCCGTTGTCATCATATAACACGCTGCCAAAATCTTTTTTCAAGGTTTTATACACGGCTTGGGCGATCTTGACCAACTCCGGCTTATTGCGCAGCAGCGGCGACACGGCTACTTTTACCGGCGCCAACTCCGGCTTCAACTTTAGAACCGTCCGGGTTTCGCCGTTTACTTCTTCTTCCGTGTAGGCCGCTGCCATCACCGCCAGCACATGCCGGTCGAGCCCAAACGTTGGTTCAATAACATGCGGGATAAAACGCTCATTGGTTTGCGGATCCATGTAGGAAAGGTCGATGCCGCTGTGCTTGGTATGATTGCTTAGGTCGAAATCGGTACGATAAGCCAATCCGCCTATTTCATCAAACTTATGAGGAAACTTAAAGTAGAAATCGGTGGTTTTCTTGGAATAATGAGCTCGATCAGCCTCAGGAACCTCAACCTCTTTCATGGTGTCATCGGATAGGCCGATGCGGCGGAACCAGGCACGCATTGAGTCATGCAGCTCACCAAACCGTTGCTCCCACTCCCCTTCACGAATGAAGTATTCGAACTCCATAATTTCAAGTTCCCGAACTCGAAATATAAAGTCTTTTGGCGTAATCTCGTTACGGAAGTTTTTACCAATCTGGGCCAAGCCAAACGGCAGCTTTGGATGGAGACTATCCAGCACATTTTTAAAGTTTACGAACATGCCTTGGGCCGTTTCCGGACGCAGGTAAACCTTTGCCGACGTATCTTCAATGGCACCGATCTGGGTTTGAAACATCATGTTAAAGACACGCACCGGCGTGAGCACATTTCCGTCGGGACTCTTAAGACCAAGTTCTTTGATTTTGGCATCCATCTCTGGGATTGAAAGCTCGGCCGCATTATCGACGCCGTTATCTTCAAGTAAATGATCGGCGCGATACCGCATATGGGTTTCTTTATCCTCTACCAGCGCGTCGGCAAACCCGGCGCCGGTGTGGCCGCTAGCCTCCCACACCTTGGCATTCATTAGAATCGCTGTATCGAGACCATACATGTCGTCACGCTCAGTGACAAAATGCTGCCACCAGAGATCTTTAATATTCTTTTTGAGCAGCACACCATATGGGCCATAGTCCCAAGTACCAGCCAAACCGCCATAAATTTCCGAGCCTTGGTAGATAAACCCGCGGCGCTTGGCAAGCGATACGAGTTCGTCGAGGCTGATTGGGTTGGAGTGGGATTGTTCAGATGATTTGTGGGCGGACATAATGAAGCTTATTATACGGCAAACCTACCTTCTGCGCGACACACCAGAGTTCCGGTGGAGTCACGGGGAATTGACCCCGCACGCGGGGCGGGCTTTCAGAATAAGCTCAATTAGCGTAAGACTTCAGCCGAACGAAAACGTTTGCCAAAGGTGTAGTCATAAAAAGCGTTGCAGATGGGCAGAGCGGCAAGGGCAAGCTCCGGGGCCTGCTCCACCCGACGGATATCACCCAGGCTGTGACCCATCATGAGCCGCCACAACTTAATTTGGTCGTGGCTTAGCGCATGGTTACCCGGTGTACTGCAGCCCTGATCAACTATGCCGCCCAGCTCGGCATTAAATAAGTAGGTGCGGCCAGCATCGGCAGAATCGCAAATGATGCAGGCATTTAGCTCCGGCCGATAGCCAAGCCGGTCAAGCAAGCGCAGTTTAAACCACAGCTCCAGTACTGGGTCCGGCTCTCTAAGCCCTAGGTAGGCTTCCTGTACCAGCTCAAACATTCCCGGATGCGGCTCTTCATTAATACTCAAACGGTTGACCATTTCAGCAAACAAATATGCTAGACGCATCCGCTCATAATCGTTGCTCATCTCAGGATGATGCACCAATCGAGCACCGGTAATGGTGTCCATGTTGCGGCCTTCGGCTAGCATTAGCTCGCTATGGCAAAACAGTTCCAAATGACCAGCCAACCGGCTTTTAATGCGCCGCACGCCTTTTGCTACGCCTCGGATCACCCCCCGGCCAGGCGTGAGCAGCACCATTACCCTATCGGCTTCGCCAAAGTTATGGCGGCCTAGAATAATTGCGTCAGTAGAATAGATGGCCATAGCTCTAGTGTACTACTACTGCTTGGCTTCGCTGTAGCTATCTCTTAATGCACATTTGTAACAAAGTGTTACAAATGTGCATTAAGGAAAAACGGCAATTTTAAAAGCAGCCACCCCGCTTTTCGGCGCGACTGCTCCATCTTGTACGTGAAGTGCGGAAAGCTTAGGCTAGCGCCTTCATCACCTTTTCGACCACTTCATCGGGAGTATGGTGG
>DASVGB010000041.1:0-7552 GCA_036379755.1 Candidatus Saccharimonadia bacterium
GGGTACCAGTATGGCACGAGGATGGCACGGAGACTCAGCCGGACACGCACGAGCCGGACAGCTGGGCGGACGAAAATCAGCTGAAACAAGAAAACAAACGCGCACAACAAACTTTGGCGAGCAATTACAAGCGCCCAACAATCAGAAGACGCAGCGAAAATCGAATGATGCTAAGGGTTAGTTACGACTATCCCAGGTTCACGGTATAGGTTATAAGGAGCATAAATAAAACTATTTGAGCCACAAGCAAGCTTACCAAAATTAGGCTCTGCCGCATCATCCGGTTACGTACTTGGTTCCGATCTTCATCCTGTCCAGCGTGGTCGGTATAGTCGGCTTCATCGGCGAATCTGCCGGGAAACAGCTCGTTGGAGTCAATGTACAATCCCCCCGGCATGGTCTCATAAAAGTTATCGTCATGCTTTTTCTTCGAACCCGGTGATTGTTTGGTTGCCATAGTATTGCTCCTCCTCTTCTCTTGTTCTACTCTACCTCGGCAGCTAGCATTACTGCATTGGCGGATTATGGAAATAATCCAGTCCTTCCCTCGGACTTTTTCGGCATTTAGCCATAAGCCTTAACGTGCAGACGCCCCGCAAGCGGGGTGCCTGCGGGGCGGATCAGAAGTCCTCGAGCTCGTAGTCGAAAACGCACCACTTGTCCGGGTTCAAGGCCGGTACCCGGAATCGCACCGGCTGCCACCTCCGAGTGGTGTTGCGCTGACGAACCAGCACGCTCACGTAAGGCTGTTCGCGGCCTTGGTTGTTATCCAGGGAGGTCACCTGGAATTCCAGAACAACCGGCTCGGGATCTCCGTCCAGTAGTGCCACCAGTTGCAGCGGCTCGTCCTGAGGTCTCAGAAAACAGCGCCGCCAGTAGTCAATGCCGAGTTCCGCAGACGATGGCAGCTCGAGCACGGTGGCTCGAACGGCGGGAAGCCGTGCGGTTTGGTGAATCTGGCTGTTCGGGGCAGCCCGCAATCGGGTAAGCAAGGGGTTGAGATACAACTGGCTGCCAAACGGCTGCAGCATTCCCCACTTCAGCCGGTCCGGCCACAGCTCGATCCAATCGGTCCGCACATCCAGCAAATGCCGGAGCAGTGCGGTGGTGAGCTCATTCTCACGGTCTCGTACGGCCTGCTTCGACGAAAAGGGCCGCTCGTCAAAGCGGGTCCATGGCCTGCGGCCGAGAATCAAGCCGTCAACCCGAATGTCGATCGTCCATGCCGACTGGGTGTAGTGCACTACGACCCGCTTTGCCACTACTTTCATACATCCCCCTAGAGGTCGGAATTGCCACGTCATGTCGAAGACACGTTACGGTATTGTGCCTCATGCAGCTTATATATTCAAGCAGAATAAGTCCAAGAAGGGTCCCGCCGCAAGCGACGGGTCCGCTTCTTAATGGCGGCCGTGGCCCGCAGCGGGCGGGATGGAGGGCGACGATGAGCTCAGGCGGCGATTGCCGCAGGTACGCCTGCGCCGATGTCAGCGGCCGCCGGCGCCACAGCGGCGAAGTCGAGCTTGTCGCCATCGCGAAAGATGGTGACATTGCCGAGCGGTGTCATACAGCAGATGCAGCCATCGACCAGGATGAAGAACGAGTCGGGTGAGACAGTGATCTCGTCTTTGCCGTGCACCCGCGTCCACCTGTTCGAATTCATGGCCGCCATGGCGGTGCGGCGGCGGATGAATTTCACCGAGCCGTCACCGAGCACCTGGACGCAGAGGAGCGGGCCGCGAAAGCGGTTGGGACCCCGCTCATTCTGGATGTCGCGGGCCAACTCTACGTCTCGATTGACGATGTCGCGGAGATCCGCCAGGTTCGCCAACCTGTCTGCAGCAATCATTGTGAATCCTTTCTTCGGGATACTCTTCAACAGGAGTGCTGAAGAGCACTTATAGTAGCATAAGCGATATATGCCAAGCAATTTTTTATAAGTCCGAGTGAGCCCGCCGCAAGCGGCGAGCCCACTTGTGAAAGTGAAACTGCCGCCCGCGGAGGGGGTTTGGTCGTGATGATGATGTACGGAAGGTGCCTGCTAGTGCAGGAGATCCGGGGGAATGAAGTCGGGCACCGAAACCGCCGAGAGCGCTCCCCATGGCATGAGCTGCTGGCGCCGGTGCGCCTTGACCTTCTCCGGGTTGGGCTCGATCCGAACCTGACCGTTAGCGTGATCAACCCGATAGCCCGACGCGGAGCTGCGGATCTCCGCATAAAGCGGGAGGATGACGATCACATGCATCGGCCCAGGCAGCTCAAGGAGTTGACCGAAGCTGCATATGGCCACCGGTGAGCACTGGAAGAAAACCCTTTCACCTTTGTTGGTGATGTGGGTGATGGGAGCCGAGTATGCCCGGCCGCCGGCCCGCACGTACATGCGGCCATCGGCTATGCCGGCGCGCTGCAGCAAATCTTGCACATCCATGTGATGTCCCTTCGTTCAACCCGCGTGGACAGATCAGCGAACCAAGCATAATGATGACACAAGTAACGATGATGTCAACCTTGAATGCTCACCGTCTCGCTCTTGTGCGCAGGTAGTCGTACAACAAATTGCGTTCCGTCAACTCTTGAGCTAGTAACGGTAACTGAGCCACCAAAGTCTTCTTCCACTATCCGCCTAACTATTGAAAGCCCAATACCAAGTCCACGCTTGCCAGAATTTTCCACACCATAGAATGGTTCAAAAATTTTCTCAATCTCATTTCCCTCGATGCCCTTACCCCAGTCTTGCACTGTAATAATAGTTCCGCACTCTCCGTCCTTTAAGGATATTAAAACCAGCCTATTTTGCTTTAATGGAATAACCTTATATGCATCAATTGCATTAACTACAAGATTGGCAATAATTTGACTAAATTTACACGGGTCGCCGAATATGCAAACGTTTGGCCGAATTTGACTTTTGATTTTTACACTCTCCATATTGGCTTTATATGAAATTACATCCACTACTTGAGAAATTTCATCACTAATTTCAAAGCTTTCATGCTCATATTCATCTTTATCTTGAAGTTGGCGCCTAGTGGCATCAATGTACCTCTCCAGAACCTTCATAGACTTCATCGCTTCACTAATTAATTTGGAATTCTTTGAGCTATCAAGTTGCTTGAGCCTAAGTGAGACCACTGTAAGCGGATTTGCAATATCATGCACCAGCCCCACGCTTATGCGGCCAAAATCAGCAAATCGCTGCAACTGAATCAATCGTGCTTTTTGCAAAGCCTCCAGTTGAGCTGTCCGCTCAACAACTTTTCTCTCTAAGCTACTTCTTTCTTTTAGCAACGCCTGCTCCGATTTATGTGCTCTTTGCAATGATTTATTGATTTCTCTGGTTGAGAGGTATGATATCAAACTAATAATCACAAAAAGAGCTATAAATGTAATTGCATCGCCAAATTCTACTGGGTGAAGCATCCAGCTTACATCTGGCTTAATAATTTCATTGGTTTGAAGTAGTCCAATGGTAGTCAAAATAATAGCAATTATCGCTGTCACAACTAGCGCAAAGACCGAACTAATCAGGATACCGGACATCGATATAACTAGGCCAAAAATTAGTAATCCTATAGGGATATCAATACTCCATCGGTAAACAGTGTATGTTCCCGCTAGTATGAATAATGTAATTAATAAATATGCAGATAGCCTATAAGAAAATGTGCGTGCAACTTGATATAAACCAAAAACAATCATGCAAAAAAATAGCGATGCAAACGGAGAGCCACTCTCGGAACTACCTTTCATGAATAGCTGATGGACGCCAGATGCAATAAATGCGAGAGTCCCCAAAATAAATGCCCCTAGAAGAAGAACATCCAGTATATGTTTCTGGACATCAGTATTCTCTTGATCCCTCGATGGCTTGCGAGGACTTCCTGGGTTGGCAAATAATCGTTTATATTCGTATAAATAACTACTTCCACTCTTTTTCATTTTTTTGGCACTCCCTCGATTCTGTACCCCACCCCATGTACTGTTTCTATCATCTTTGTTCCAAAGGGTCTGTCAATTTTATCCCGCAAATATTTAATATGCACATCAACAGCATTTGTCCATATACCTTCATTCATCTCCCATACATGGTCGAGAATCATTGGCCGTGTTAATACCTTGCCAGCATTTATCATGAAATACTCCAGTAAATCAAACTCCTTGCGGCGTAGTTCAATCAAAAATGATTTTTTATAGACTCTGCGAGTGATTGGGTCGAGGACTATATCTCCCAATTTTATTAAACTGGTTTTGCTTGGAGTGTCCCTTCTTATTAAAACGCGTATACGAGCTTTAAGCTCCTCAAGACTAAAAGGTTTAGTTAAGTAATCATCAGCTCCCGAATCAAGTAGTAGTACCTTGTCCCTGATTTTTAAGCTTGCCGTTAGAACTAATATGGGTGTGGTAACTGAAGCCTTCCTTATTAATGTGCAAACTTGATCACCTGGAATATCAGGTAGCCCAAGGTCAAGGAGAATAATGTCATATGTGTTTGAGACGGCTACGTCTAGCCCCTCTTCTCCTGACGTAGCTACGTCAATTACATAATGTGGATGCAAGCTCTGGCGCAATGCAGCCAGAACCATAAGGCTATCTTCTATAATTAATAATTTCATTTTTAATCCAGCGCTTTTTATTAAACAATACTTAGTTTGATGCAGGTATATTAAATAAATATAAAAATTCTTAATTTCATGGTATATATAATTTTATCCCCTCCCTCACCTCCTCCCCTTTTCCGATCAGATTATGCGTCGCGCCGGGGATAATACTCACTTTAATCTGTTCCTCAGGAAGCACCGTTTTAAACCACTCCCCAATCTCGGTAATAGGCCGATCACGGGCTTCGTCTTGTTCCGCCAGGATAATATTCAGCGATACCGTAACCTTTTGCAATGTTTCAGGCTCTTTGTCTGGCTGGGCGTACGTAAAAATTTCCTCCTCGCTATCCGGCGTGGCTAAGCTCAAGAAACGCTGGGCATCTTCCAGGCCGGGCCATATATCAAGCGGCAACAGCTCATGTGGCTTCCCTGCTCCTACCATTTTTTGGGCAATGGTAATGGCATTCGACATTATGGCTTCATCCAGACTATACCTAAAATAGGCATAGTCGCTTAAAGGGCAGAGCAGCACTGCGCCTTTTACGCTTTTACTGGGCTTTTGACTCAGGTAGTACATTGCTTTATGACAACCGGTGGAATGGCCAACCAAATGAATGGCTTGCACGCCGCGCTCTTCCAAGAAGGTAATCGCTCCTTGAATATCATGGATGCACTCGGTAAATACTTCGTGGGCTTCACCAATCTTTTCCGAAACGTAGCCTTTTTCGCTATTCGGATCAGTCCGCTTAAAATAGGCGATTTTGTCGTGGCCGCGATTACTAAAAGTTAAAACCTGGGTGCGCTCGTTCGCGAGCGGGACCACCGTTTCATGCTGGGAAAAGGCGCTGCCAGTAAGACCGTGGATCACGATATAGGCAGATACGGCTTCGGCATTGCCAAACAGCAGCCCCTTTAGCTGAAGCTGATCGGTGCTCAGAAATGAAACCGGTTGGCACTGCGGAATATGCATAGTGCCAATTGTAACAGGCATACCTATATGCTCTTGTAAATATTACGAATATATGCTATTATAGTAGGTCGTTACGCATCGCCTTTCGTAACTCTCCGTCTCGTTTTGACATAAGGCAACCATCTCGGAGTAGGGGGAATTCCTCTGATGTTGACGCTGAAGAACCGTTTCACCCTGGAGCTGACTGCCGTAATCGCGCTGGCGGTCATCATGACGTGCTCGGCCTTTATGGTCGTAACCATCACCGTTCCGCCGGCCTCAGCGGCTGCTGCCAGTCCGGCGACGGTTGCGGCCAGTGGTCTGTACCAGCGACAGTCCACCAGCACCAAGTCCGCCAAGATCGGCCGCATGCTCCTCAGAGGCGAGCGGGTCACCATGACCTGCTACGTCATCGGCGAGTTCGTCCGGAAGAACCGGACGTATAGCTACCCGATGTGGGCTCAGCTCACCTCAGGCGGCTACGTCGCGACGATCTACCTCCGGATGAAGAAGGGTGCCTTCGGCACTCTCTCCCAGTGCGTTGGCGTCCCCGCCGTCACTGGCGGCGTGGCGGCCAACCTCGCGCCTCCCGGCACTGTCGCCGGCGGCGCTTCGGCTCCCCGCTCCTAGCCCCTGCACACCTCCCGCCTGCCTTTTCGGTTTGGCGGGAGGTTCCTGCCGGGGCCCAACTTGTCTTAATAAAAATGTAATTATTGCGAAGTGGCAGCACCCGGAAGAAATAAATCCTCCCGGGTGCGTCGTCTTGGTGAGGCTAGCTCGCGATTTCCTCTCCCCGCATCCAGCCGAGATAGAGGGTGGCCGCGGGGTTGAAGGCCTTGCCGAGTTCGTGGCGGACTCCCTCGAGCAGGTCGAGGTTCCTCGCCAAGTGCATCGAGAGCACGAGAAGCACGGGCAGACCGCGTCCCGACTCGAAGGCGCCGGGATGAGCCGAGAACAGGATGACGAAGCCGGCCAGCTGCGAGGCGCTCATGTACACGACGGCTTCTGCCAGGCGCTCAGGATTCAGGTTTTCCGCCCAACGGGCCGCAACCACTGATGCACCCGGGGTAGATGCCCGCAGTGCGTGGAAGGTGCGGGGATCGATCCGGACCAGCTCATTGACCGTAAGATCGCCAACGCACGGCCATGGCATTTGCCGCGGCTCTTCACCAACCAAGCGCAGTATTGCTTTTCGACTGTCGACCTCGAGCGACTTCTGGTTGGTCAGGTTCTTGAGCTCCGTGAATTTGGTGGCCGCCATCGGCCAGAGCCAGATCAGGGCAACTGTGCTGGCACCGGCGACCGAAACCTTCTGCTTGCAAGAGAAGCGCATGGTTCTCCAATTGTCAGGGGCGTGCGCCCATATACAAGACCGAGTAATTATACTATAAATATAAGAAAATACAACCCCCGATTTAAAGGGCAGGTACCCGGGAAGAGGCTATCCTCCCGGGTACGCAATTGCGTGTCCTAGCCAATAAAGCCCAGTGCGTTCTGGTTGTGCGGCTATCGCACGGCCAACGGGGTCGCCGACGACGATGTGGCCGCGGCCATATGGCCATTGGTGTTCGTCGTGTCGCCGAGCGTGTCGCCCAGCGGGTCGCTGCGGTTGATCTTGTGCACAGCCAGGGCAGCCAGGCTGGTACCGGCACCGACCGCCACGATCGTCTTCTTGGAAGTGGCTTTCGCCTTGACCTTCGTCATCGTCGTTGCCTTCTTGGGCGGAACGATTGCCTCGAGGAGCGAAGCTGCCTTGCCGAGGGCAGTACGCGCCTTGCTCTGCTTGCTGCGGCGAATCTTCAGCGTCTTCATGCGACCTCCAGCTTCAGGGCCTAAGCCCAGTTGTATAGGACTGGGCCAGACTACTACAGCTGGTACGGCAATTCAACCAATTAAATTACAAATTATTTTGATAAAACGCTACCGCACGTTGCAAAAATAACCGGCGGTTTTGAATAAACTGATGATCATCTCCTGGGTACACGTGGTATTCAACCGGCTTCCC
>DASVGB010000042.1:0-4209 GCA_036379755.1 Candidatus Saccharimonadia bacterium
GACTATGAGTGTGGCAACACTTGGAGTTTCGAGTATCACGGCGATTGGCTACCAAGGCACGCCAGGAAATTACTCTAATGTTCAATCAAATGGCAACTGCACCTACTCATCTGTGCGGGCAGAGAGTCCTTTAGATCCAAACAGAATGAACGACCGATGCTTAAATCATGAGTACGGACATGCTTGGAGCTATTACTATGGTGTAGAATTTCAGCAAGATTCAAAATTCACGAGTTATTTAAAAGCTCGTGGACTCGATGGCGACTCACGGGTTAATTCATCTTACCAGTGGTACACTGCTGAAATGATTGCCGAAGATTATCGGCAGCTCCTTGGGTCGCCCAATACGCAAGATGGGCAAATCAACTGGGAAATTCCTTTTGCAAAAGACGTTCCGGGGCTTAAAGATTATCTGCTAACAGCCTTTAGAATCAGACTTGTTCAGCCAGTCGACAACCAAGCGCCAACCGCTCCTGCTAATTTACAGCGTGCTAATTACAGTACTAATACCGTATCACTTACTTGGAATGCCTCAACTGATAATACCGGTGTTGCCGGCTATGAGCTTTATCGAAATGGGGTTCAGGTTGCAAATCCTATTGAACCGAGCTTTCTTGATATCGGCCTAACACCCGGAACAGAGTATAGCTATGTGGCTATTGCCTATGATGCAGCCGGCAATCACTCAGCTCCCTCGGCCGCCCTTGTGACCTCTACAGCTTCAAATGCTACACCACCACCCCCTACGTCAAACGTGGTAATTTCAAACCTCCTGATTAGCCCGAACCCAGTAGTGCTATCCGGTAAAACCAACCCAATCATTAAGTACAGTTTGTCACAATCGTCCATAGCTAGCGTGTCAATTACCAATTCTAGCGACGGACTCGTGCGCAAGTTGACAACCAATCTTCAACAATCCGGTAATCTTCAGCTTTCATGGGACCGCAAAGATGCAAATGGCCGTAAAGTTAGAGCTGGCACCTACGTGGTCAAGGTGGAAGCAACCGGTTCCAGCGGGAACCCTGTTACACAAATGTTAACCTTTAGAGCTAAATAATGCTTACGCCAATGCGCAAATCAATCGTTATTTCCTCTACATTAGTGGCCATATTTGCCTTTTACTTCTACGGTCTGCCCTATCTATTGGCGATTAATGAGCCTAAGCTGCCCGATGTACATCAAAAGGAAAAAGTTGTCTCGGAGGAAAAAGCGGCCACGAACCTTCCAAAATTGCTAGTTCAGGTAACCAAAAGCGGTTTTCAGCCAAGCTCTATCAAAGCTAAAAGCGGGCAGCGCATTGAGTTTTACAACGCTTCAGGAGCGAATATTAAACTTGTCAGTGATAGTGCCAATAAGCCAGCGTTTGGCGGGAAAGTTATTCCTAACAACACCTATTACACAGTCAGTTTCAACGAGAAGACGATGGTTAATTTTTATAATGAAATAAACGTTAGCCAAAAAGGCTCTATTACAGTTGAGTAGGTGATCCGCTATTTGCCGTCACCGCACCGCTATACAATAATAAAATGGTTTTAACCTCAGCCAGTGTGTTGCACCATTGGACTTATGCTTAAGTTGTCGTTATCCTGGTTGCATAAAGTTGCAACAAGTGTTACTATGACTCGTATAAGGAAGAAAATGCACGTGACTTCAACACAGGGCAAAGCGGCTTCATTGCATCAGTAAAATGGCTTTCCGAAGCTCTAGATGACGTTGAGCGGCTTCATCAGTTCTTGCATGGCAAAAGCCCTGAGGCAGCCGCGCGCGCGGCAAATATCATCCTAGAAGGGGCTCTATTGCTTAAAGGCACCCCTCGCCTTGGCAGGCCTATGACAGATACAACTGGCAGGGGGAGCTGTTTATATCTTTCGGAGCGGGATCCTATGTACTGAGATACATGGTAGAAAAGAATGATGCGGTTATTGTTATACGTGTCTGGCATAGCCGCGAATATAGGTCGGCTTCGGCCTAACCAGTTGCCTCAAGTGATCCGCTATACGATAATAAATGAGTTCTATCTTCTGCTAGTGTACCGCAAGAAGTACCTGGAGAGGTGGCCGAGTGGTTGAAGGCGCCGCTCTCGAAAAGCGGTATATCGGCAACGGTATCGTGGGTTCGAATCCCACCCTCTCCGCCAAAGTGAAGCATTATTCGTCTGCGGCGCATTAAATTTTCATAGTGTAAGAGCTATAATTTCCCCGTTTTCAGTCGTTGTATAACCTGATTTTCACGAGTAGCTCCGTTCTCATCTTCTAAACGATGGTAGATCTCCACGAGCAACAACCGCAGCGTAAGGTTCGCCGGATCACGCTTTATTCCCTGTTTTAAGCTGTTTTTGGCAGCCTCCAGCTTGACTTGATCATCGTTTTCTGGCAGGTTCATTTGCACATGAGCCAATAACAAGTATTTTGCACCCGACTCCCCCGCTTTAGCGAGTATCCGTTCGGCACTGCGATACAATCGTTCCTTATAGAGTTCTTGCGCCAATGCCACTCCCCCGCTCTGGGCCCGTTGGAGCCGGCGCTTCGACTCCCCTTCCCCCATTAAAGGGAAAATCTTAGTGATATCGTCATTCATGTTAGCCGAAGCATAGCTAAGACCCAGCTGTAACCGCTCAGCGTCGTTTCTGGCTGCAATTACGGCTTGGTACGCCTTTTGGTCTCCCCCTTGCTCCAAAGCGATCTTAGAGCGTATTATGGCTGCCTCAGGGCTTTTCAGTGAAGCAATGCTCCGCTTGGCTTGCTCGTAGCGGCCGAGGCTTAACTGATACCCCGCCTTGCGCACCCGCTCCCCCACGGTATTTCCCAGGGCGTTGATTGCCCCGCTCGGATTGTTTTGCTTGATGTAGGTGTCTGCTAGCTCGCTCCGGTAGGTGCTATTACCTGGGTCAAGCGCCAATGCTAAACGGTAATTACCAACCTGCTGACTCGGCTCGGAACTGTTGCGCGCTGTCATAGCGTAATCAGCCGCGCGCTGAGCTATGTACGTGCTGCTCAGGGGAGTCGCCATCACCCCGACAACCATAGCCGCGGCATAGGTACCAACTGCTAGTACTGCAAACTTACTGGCTTGCCTTGATTTGCTCATCTAACTGCAATAGTAGCAGTTTTGCGGCCTCGGCGCGGTCTTTCGTTTCTTTCACTAACGATGCTGGTGCACCCTTCAGATAGGCCTGGTTTTGCAGTTGGGCTTCCAGCTTTTTCAAATAAGTGGCGGTTTCAGATCGGCGGCTCGCCAATTGCTTTTGATAGTTTTGAATATCAGCATCGGGAATATCGAGCCAGGCCGCCACTGAGCCGGGAACGCGCAGTCCCCTACTAGCTTCTATGGGTTGAATTTCTCCAAGGCGAGCCAATCGCTTAATAAGCGCTCTATTCTCATTAATAAGATCGTCTTTGCTGAGCAAGGTAGGCTTAGACAGTTTTAAATCGCTTGAAATAGTACGAATTTGGCTTACTAGAGCCATAATAGCTTCAAACTGAATAGTTTTACTGTCATGCCGCTCCCCCGCTTCGGGCCACGGTTCGGAAATTAGATTTCGGCTTTGCCAAGGTAAATTCTGCCAGATTGCTTCGGTTACGAACGGAGCAAATGGATGGGTTAGCTTGAGGATGGTTTCCAGCCCGTATACCAGAGCATCAAGATTTGCCTCGGTTTTTGAAGCTTCAATATACCAGTCGGCAAGATCATTCCACAAAAGAGAGTAGACGCGCTCCCCGGCTTCGCTAAAGCGATAGTTTTCTATAGCATCGGTAATAGCCGCGTTTTCACGTGAAAACTTAGTTACAATCCAGGCATCTGCTAGGCTCTTAACCTTAGGGGAAGAAGGGGAGTAGTCATCTCCTGCTTTATCGAGAATGAAACGCGCTACATTCCAGAGCTTATTATTAAAATTACGATAACCTTCAACCTTTTTCTCGCTTAATGCCCCATCATTACCAGGTGTAATGCCAATGGTGAGAGCCAGGCGCAGGGCATCGGTGCCGTAACGTTCGGTCCACTCCAGGGGGTTAACCACATTACCTTTAGACTTGCTCATTTTTTTACCGTGGGCATCATTAACCATGCCGTGAAGATATACATTTTTAAATGGCACCTCGCCGGTGGCATAAAGTCCAAGCATCACCATGCGGGTAACCCAAAGGAACAGAATATCGCGGCCGGTTTCCATTACCGAGGTAGGGTAGAAACGATCGAAATCACCGGTTG
>DASVGB010000043.1:0-6073 GCA_036379755.1 Candidatus Saccharimonadia bacterium
CGGCGAT
Organism: Candidatus Saccharimonadia bacterium; assembly: GCA_036379755.1. Classification (GTDB taxonomy): domain Bacteria; phylum Patescibacteriota; class Saccharimonadia; order UBA4664; family SCTI01; genus JASLFZ01. Next base: position 8 of record DASVGB010000043.1, read on the forward strand.
GCGTCCTTCCGCTAGTTGTTGGGCGATGTCATTCATTGTTTCATTGGGATTTAATTCATACGTCCCGGCCTTCAGCCCCGACCTCAGCCCCCGAAAGGTAACGAAGAGGTTAAAAGCTGCAGCATTCTTAATAATGCCCTCTTCTTCCAGACGCCTGGCAATTTCATCGACGCTGGTACCGTTTTCTAGGCGATAACTAATTGGTTGTTTGGCGTCAGGATCGGCCGGCCGCGCAGCCCAGAGAAACCAAATCAGGAACGCAAAAATGGTTACAGCAATCAGAGTAATCAGCGAAGCAATGATCCAGCGCAACTTATAAAGCATTGAGGTAGTCCTCCAACAACACCACCGCTGCCTCTTGGTCGAGCAGTGCTTTCTGCGAGCCAGGCTCAAGCTTTTGCGAGACCAGTCGAGCCCTGGCTTCATCGGTAGTGGCAAACTCATCCCGTAACGTTACCGGCGCGCTAATCTCTCCGCCTAAATTTTTCGCAAACTGGCGTACCTCTGCGGTCCAGGCGGTATCGTCGCCGTTGCTAGTCCGTGGCAATCCGAGCACCACCAAGCCGATTTGATGGTTTTGCACAATATCGGCCAGTCGGCCGACCAGTAGTTCATCGTTAGGCAGTGTTTGAAGCCTCTGTGGCACACCTTGCACCGCCAATGCCAGTCCTACTCGCTTTTTCCCGTAATCAATGGCCAGAATACTATCGGTCACTGGAACTGGTATTCGCTACTTTTATGGTGATGTTAATATGGCTGCTAATTCCCGGCAGCCGGGTGAACCATCCCGGCTTAAGACTAATTTCCGCCCGGTCTACACCAGGAACCCGTTGGGCAATGTCGAGTGCGTCCCCATACTTCTTGCCTTTAAGTTCCTTGGCTAGGGCTGCGGTATCAATCTTAGTGCCGGCAAATGCGGTAGCTGCCGCGTTAAATTTCTGCGCAGAATCTGCCGACTGGGGCTTGGCAACCAATGCAATCTCCAACTTGTCGCTACCATCGTCATAGATTTGACTCTGTCCGCCTAGCTGTTTACTTTCCTCGGTGCGGGCCAGCTTGGACAAATCTGATTTTTCAACCGCCAGCTGCGAATAGGTAACCTGCAAGGTTAGGGTGGCGGTTTGAGCCTCGCTGTTCACGGCCGGATTTGAGTCGCTGCTCGTAACGTTTTGCTGCAATGAGGCATCAATAACGGTTTGGCTGTCGCTGGCCTTATTGGCAAGCTCCTTAGCTGAGGCTGGCCTATCGCTTTCCAAGGCTGCAGCTTGAGCTTTGGCAATGTCAGGTTGGGTTACCACTTTGGCGGTTTTAGTAGTACCTCCTGACATTTGCTCTCCTTGGCCGGAAATCCCGCTCTGCTGATCAGCTGGCAAGCCGGGGATTGTGTACTTGCCAGGTCCCAAGTTGTACTGATCGCCATTCTGGTCGGCTTGAACCGCCACGCTTACCTGACCCGGCACTACTTTACCACTTTTGAGCGATCCCCCTGGCACAACCGCATCTTCAGTAGACCGAAACACCAAGCCGTTTGAAGCCACAAACCGTGTTCCGCTCACCAGAGGATGATCATTCGAATCATAACTATTAGAAACGATGACACTGCCGCGCGCCTTGGAGCCCAAGTCTTTAGTACCGGTAGCTTCAACGCTGGCTGTAACCGCCTTACTTAAGCTAAGGCGCTGTGCAGAAAGTAGATTATTGCCAATATCTGAACGCTTGGCGGCCGGATCGGCAGTAAACGCAAACTTGGTATTCACTTGTGATGCATTTGCAAATAACGTAACCTTGGCGCTGGCTAAATAATAGAAAATCCCAAAGATCATGCCTAGTCCCACCACACCCGCCACGCCCCAAAGCACGCGCTTCTGCATCCCGCTAATACTGGGAACGTGCTGACCTTTTGGTTTCGGAGCTGCCACTTGAGTATTGGACGGCATTGCAGGGGCGGATGGCGGCGTTGACGGAGGCAAAGGTGGCTCAGCTGCCATTGCTGTTAAGGGAGTAGTCATGCCGGTTGCTGCATTCATGGTTGGCTCGCCAACCATTCCGCCGTCGATTTCATCATCGGCAGCAGCGACGGCAGCCATAGCTGAAGGAACTTTGGCAGTTTCCCCTACTTGAGACGCCACGGGTATACCCAACCGGCCAGCAAGGCTTGTAGCAACTCGGTCGGTAGTAACGATGATTAACTCTTTATTGCTGCCCTTGGCGGCTTTCTGCAGCAACTTTAAATTAATAACCGACTGCAATAAGGTTGAACGCTTGGTGGTTACCAGCTGTACTTTTTCTGACTCAGATTTACTCAGCTTATCAACCGCTGCGGTAATATCTTCATCAACCTCTAGGTAGATAACGCCGTTTGATGCTTGTTTGGGATCTTGCGCCATTAGTTCTGCAACGTCTTACTTAATTTTTGCAGTACGCTCTCGCTAATACTACCGGTGTTCAGCACATCCAGCCCAAGGTTCGCCAAGCCCATTGGCGTAATATCGGCATAACTGGTAAGCTGCCCGGTTTTATCAACAACTCGGGAAACCATAGAAGGCTGGATATGGCTGATAATTGGCTTGCGCGCAAACGGTAGTTCCTTATACCAGTCGCTTTTCAAAGCCTGCATAATCTCCGGCAATCCGGTGCCGCCGCCGCATAACAGTATCTTAGCCGGCAAATGGTCAATTTTGGTAAACTCCGCCAGACTCAGCTCCACGCCCGAAAGCCAGACATTAATATCGGCCTTAACCGCCTCTTTGACAGCCTCGTGATCCTTCACATGAGCCAGCTTACCTGCCGAATATTCCAGTTTTAGCTCCTCGGCCTTTTCGAAGCTAATCCCCATCATTTGGGCAATCCGCTTAGTGAAGGACCGCCCGCCGATGCCAAACATTTTGGTACCCTCAACCCCGCCGTTATCCACTACCGCAATATCGGTAGTGCCGCCGCCAATATCAATAAAAATGGCGCTGAAGTCGCTGGTATCTTCGCCGCCCACGCTTTTTGCTACCGCGAACGGTTCAGCGGCAATGTTGATAATATTTAAATCCAAATTATTTCCTACCTGTTGCAGCGCTCCTATATGTACCATCGGAGCAAAAGCATTAAACAGCTGGATCGAAACGTCGCGTCCCTGAAAACCTATCGGATTAGTTACACGGTAGCCGTCAATCTGCACATCGACGATCGCCGTATTCACCATTTTTACATCAATTTCCTGCTGACCCGTTTCCCAGGCCAAGGTTTCGCGGGCTTTTTCAAATGCCCGCTCCTGAACCCGCTCTAAAATCTTGCGCAGTTCACTCATTTCGATATGGGTTTGAGCGTCGGTCCGCTTGTACTTAATGGTGGTCGAAGTGCCTTTCACCAGTTCACCGGCAATACCCAGCACGACATCTTTGGCTACCACGCCAGCCATCTCTTCGGCCTGCTTTAGAGCGGCATCGCAGTTATCAACCACGCCGGCGATGTCGGTTACCGCACCGGAGGCCATATCGGTCAATCGCTGATGCTGGCGGCCGGCACCAATAATTTCAATTTGATTACCATTAACCCGACCAATCAGAGCTTTTACAAACTCGGTTCCAATATCCAGCGCCACGATGTACTGCTCGCTGTCGCTTTTTTTCCGAATTTTATCAACAAGTTTGAATGCCATACAAAAGTATAATCCTACAGGATTATTGTAACGCGTCCAACCGGCTTTTACCATAAGCAGCTTACTTGAGCCCAAAGGTTGACGAAATACTTACTTAGTGGTTTAATATAGCCACGCTGAATTTCGCCCGCAACGCTTCCGGGAGGAAGACATGAAGACCAGCACCGCCAAGTCGAACCCCGCGATGCCTCCCTCGGTGATGTTCGTGGTTTCCCACGACTTCGCCAACGGCGTCAAATCCACGCAGATCCAGTTCTCCCTTCCTGATCTAGGGGAAGCCGAGATGAAACAGCTTCTCGCGGATATCAACGGGATGTGGAATGTGCAGGATGTGCGACCCGGATTCAAGACCACACGGGGAGTCACGCTGATCGTCACCCTCAAGTGCACCCAGGTTACACGCCTCGCGATCTATGTGATCGCGCATGCAATCCGAAGGGCGGCCGATGCCGAGGCGATCTACGTCTGGGGCATGCTCCAGCGGCAGTATCTCCCCAACAAGCAGATCGACATCCTGCTGCGCAAGCGCAAGCCGGGCCCGTACATCACGATCGGCTGACTTAGTCCGAGCCAACCCCTCAACGCCCCGTATCAACTGGAAGCTCCGCTTGATGCGGGGTTTTCACTTTTTAATGCTCAAGAGCCGCTTGAATCTGCTGTTGTTGCGTTAACTCGGGATGCTGCAACTCATATACCCCCAGGCTAACCGCTCCAATGAGTAGAATTCCCCCTAGTAATTCAAATATGATCGAGCCACGCGATTCAGCGGTGCTTGCATTGAGCATTTTTATCTCCCCTTTTTTGTTTTTGGTACTATTTGTCTTTAGTTAATCAAACTGCTTATGCTTTTGCAAGAGTTTTTTTACCGAAACATTGCATACGTCTCACGCTGCAAAATAGTTTTTCGGTACACTAAATGTATCAGATGGGTACACCTAATGTCCCTAATTCATTTTCAGATAATGCTTATACCAGTGCCGCTTTAATCCGACGCACGCCGGCACTTGAGGACTCTTCCTTTTGGATTTTGAAACGCTTACCTCCCTCGCCGAGTACGCCGGTATGCACCACATGCGGGCCCCCGCAAATCTCAATACTGTAGGGCTTTTTACCAGGTTTGCCCATGGCGTAAACCTTAACTTTCTCGCCATATTTATCGCCGAACGCCCCTTTAGCACCAAGCTTAAAGGCTTCATCGGTCGGGTATTCAGTGAAGCTAACTTCCAGATCGTTGTCGATTTGTTCATTGACTATCTGCTCAACTTTGGCCCTCTCTTCGTCGGTCATTTTAGTGTCGTGATTAAAATCAAATCGCAGCCGCTCGGCTGTAACATTGGAACCGCGCTGAGTCACGTGCTCTCCCAGCACGCGGCGCAACGCCTCATACATTAAATGCGTAGCGGTATGGTGCTTTTTGGTGTCATCGCTTTGATCGGCTAGTCCGCCCTTAAAAACGCCCTTGCTGGCAGTTTGGGAACGCTCGCGCTGATTTACCATTTCTGCCTCAAAATGCTGCTGCCAGGTATCGGCCAAAACCCAGTCTTTATGGTGCGTAACCTCTTCTAAGGTTAGTTCAACGGGAAAGCCGTGCGTGTCGTACATTGTAAATATATGCTCGCCGGTAATAACTACCTTCCCCTTATCGCCAACACTTACCTTGGCAATTTTCTCGAGTTCTCGTATGCCATTACGTAGTGTCTGCCGGAAGATCTTTTCCTCCCGCACCAGCGCATCGATTACCGGCTCGCGGCGTTCGGTAACCTCTGGGTAGTCCTTGTGGTAGAGGTCGGCGATTACCGGCACAACTTCTTTTACAAAATCTTTCGTAATGCCAAGATCGTGCGCTTTCATGATTGCCCGGCGCATCAACCGGCGTGCAACATATCCCTGCTCTTTATTGCTCGGCACAACTCCATCAACCGCTAAGAAAACAGCGCCCCGCAAATGGTCGGCAATTACCCGCATTGCTTCAGTATTGTCGTCATACTTCTTGCCGGAAAGCTGCTCCAGGGTTTCAACAATCGGCCATAAGAGGCTGATTTTAAACACATCCGGACTGTTAATAGCAGCGGCCGCAATCCGCTCCAATCCGCCACCAAAATCAACATTATTTTTTTCTAGCGGTTCAAAGCCGTCCTTGGTTCGTAAATATTGCATGAATACCTGGTTGCCAATTTCCATAAAGCGGCCGGAATCGCTAGCCGGATGCGGTTGGCCAAAATTCGCATCGTGCTGTTCTTCACCAAAATCATAAAACACCTCGCTGTCAGGGCCAGCCGGGTCGCCAATGGGCGTAGCATCCAGACCACCGCCCCTGCTCCACCAATTTTCGCCGTCATCATAATAAAAGATGCGGCCGCCCTGCATGCCCTTTTTGTCTCCGTCCTTCTGACTTCCAAGTTCAATGACCTTAGCAT
>DASVGB010000044.1:0-2164 GCA_036379755.1 Candidatus Saccharimonadia bacterium
AATTTTTTTCATCGAGATACGCGAAGCTCTTCCGGTGCTACCATTGCGTTGTCAAGCTTTATTAACAGTTCTTTTTCAAGCGTTTTTTGTCCCATGTAGCGGGCAAATACCTCATTCCAGAGCGCTTCGCTGAAATGGTAAAGATAGCGTTCTTCATACGGAACTTCATTGGCGAAGCTGAGCACGATGTCCATAAGGTTGAAGGTGATAATATCGCGATCTTTTAAAACGCCAACGTAGTCCATGTCCCGCCACACTGCCATTTCAGGATCAACCTGATACAGCATTTTTTCTGCTGCCCGCCAGTGTAAATCCTCGGGCTGAAGATGTGGCTGAAAGACTTCAGGATGCTTGTCGCTCTCTCCTATTTTTCCGTAATACCGTTGGATCACCCGCCAATGAACATGATGGTTGGCAGTAATCGAAACTTTCGGCGTATCAGCAATTAAGGTTTCACTTAGAATCTCTCCAAAGTTAGCTTTATGCCGCAGCAACTTGAAGTAGGCGCTGTATAGCCTGACTTCATTGTAATAATGGAGCGTCACCGTTAAAACCTTGAGTGAAATCGCAGCCATGTGCGGCGCAATCGGCGGCAAAATTGCAATTACCCCCATCTCCTTAGAGTGAGTGTTAAGATGTTTTTTCTTTACGATAAAGTGGGCTGCTACATCTCCCCACTTACGGGCATCAAAACGGACGAGGCGGATAGGACGTTCTTCGAAATCCGTAGCTTCCAGATCCTTGTATAATCCATTGAACTCGTTCAGCCAATCTTCGCCTTCGGTAAAACGAATGGCTATAAAGAGCTCGGCCAAGTCTTCGCCGGCCACCATGGCAGCGCAATCGGTATAGCCAAGCCGCTGCATTAAAGCCTGGGGCGGATGTTGCTGGAGCATTTCGCCGGCTCGCTCATATTTCAGCGCGAAGCAGCTCCTCGGCATATGGATTTGATCGATCCGCCTGATAACCAGCGGAATTATCGCCTCAACATTCGTAGGATCATTACATCCCAGTGTCGAGGCTAAATGTGCATCATGTGCTTTGGTCAAGCCAGTTAAGGCAGCATAGAGTTCCGGTCCAGTGCAGTCGGGAGCCAGTCCCAGCTGCTTGGTGAATGCCGCGGCCTTAGTGGCGATTTCAGCGGTCAGCGCAACATCAACTCCTTTACGGCCGGTTTTAACTTCCAGCTGATGGAGTGCTGTATCTAATAAAGGCTCCTTGGCATGCAAAAATGTGGCTAAACGGCTCATATACTCACCCTCTTTATCTTCATACGCTTCATCCCCCGAGTGCCATGCATAATGCCGCTCTTAGCCCCAATGCTTGCCACAACTGATGTTGAGTTGGCGCTTGCCAACGTAAGCGCTTCTTCGATGGCCCATCCGCGTGCAATGCCGGCGGTAAAACCGGAACAAAAAGCATCTCCGGCACCCAGCCGGTCAACCACCTTAACCTTCTGATACTGCCCGGCGTAATAAATGGCGCTGCCGTCAGAGGCATAACTTCCATTTGGTCCATCCGTTAGCACCACATACGGGCAGTAAGGCATAGCATTAAGCATTGTTTGAACTGCCGTCTCACCACCGAATAGCAGCTCCATTTCATCACGGTTGGCGATTAAAATATCAACGGCATTAAGAAATGTACGCAGTTTGCGCGGCTGAGCCAATTCTCCACTCCCCGGATTAAAAGCCACCCGGATTGCCTGGCGATGAGCCCACTTCAACAGCTTTTTAAGCAGTTCCATATTGCCAGCCAGCGATGAAATATACATCCAATGCGCGTCAAGCGCTTTCCCTCCTTGAAAATCCTCGGCTTTCAAGTTATGTGAAGCTCCCCGATACACCAAAACCGTTCGCTCACCGTTAGGTGCCAGCAAAATTATTGAGTAGCCGGTTCCGTGGCGTTCATCAATCCGTACAAACGTAGTATCGACGTGTTCGCGCTTTAAAACCCGTAAAACATCAGCACCCGCCGAATCACGTCCAACCCTGCCGGCAAACGCACTATTAAACCCCTGGCGAGCAAACGTTACAGCGGCATTACTGGCCCCGCCGCCGACATCAAAAAAAACATGATCGAGCTCCAGTTTTGCACCCAGGGGGAACTGCTCAACATAGGCATGGGTCCGCACATCACGCTTTTGGTGCAGTGCCTTTCCGGT
>DASVGB010000045.1:0-5194 GCA_036379755.1 Candidatus Saccharimonadia bacterium
TGAACTGGCAGCCAGAAACTCGGCCACGCTTTCCATAGTTGGTGCTTGGCGATGGGCGCTCAACTGAGGCAACAGCTCTGCTGCAGCGGTCCGCAGTTCCTCGGTAGCTTCTGTTGCAACTTCAACCTCTAATGCCATATGTTTATTCCTCTAGCTTTAAGCGCTTCACTAACCAATCTCGATCCAGGCTTGCCAAAAACCACCCGGCTTTTGGCCCGTAGTCTTTATTTAAGATAACACGATACAAGGCTGAAAAGCCGTCCTTGGGTCCGATTTCTGTCTTCTCGGCTGCCGCATAAATCAGCACATGCATCGCCTTGCCGTCAAGCTCAGCTTCATATTCTTTAACGGCGTCAGCCAATTGAGACAGAAAGGCGGTCTGGGTTTCATTCAGATTAACCTCGGGAAGCTTTTGCTGAACGCTAAATCGCACCGCTTCCGGTGCATGCTTCTTCAGCCAGTTGTGCACAAATTTCAGCTCCTCGGTAATGATGGCTTTTTCAACCTTAACCGCCGCCTCATAGCCAGTGCGTTCCAGGGTTTGAAGGGTTCCTTCAATATCACCCTGAGCCGCCTGATACACCTGCACCAAATGCTTAAAAGAAACCCTGGAGATTACCCGTTCGGTTTTACCGGCTACCGCAAATTCGTACGCATCGCGAAATTCGTGATGGGGATCAGCTTGGGCGGCAGCAAACTCATCAATTAGGTTGAATAGCCCAAGACCGCTATCGAAATACAGCTTGCGCTCAGGGCGGCTACGCACCATAAAATAGCGGAACACCTCGGCGGGCATAATTTCCAGCGCATCAGTCGGAGTGATGACGTTGCCCTTTGACGAGCTCATTTTCAGATTTTCGCCGAGCCGGTGAATATGTCCGTACCGCACCTCGCCGTAAGGTGGTTGTCCGCCAAAAATCTGCTTCACAAACTCAGCACCGGTCTGGTACGAACCGCCAGCCGCACCGTGTTCTTGAGCCCCAAACGATTCAACGTTTACGCCGAGATACACCCACCGTGCCGGCCAATCCAGTCGCCAGTCGAGTTTAGCCAGGCCATTTTCATAAGGATGTCCGTTCATCGTTTTGGCGTCTCGGTCCCAGGTTGCGATATCGCCCTTCACGAACCGGCCAGTTTCATCAAGAACCAGCACCGGCGACCAGTCTTCCGACAGGTCGCGATTAACCAGTTGCTTAAATATCGTTTTAATTTTCGGCGTTTGCTCCAAGGCTTTTTCAATGTAGCGATTCATATGACCAGGCTTATACAAATCTTCATAACTTTTAATGATTTCAAAGGTTGCACCGGTTAGCCCCATCGGCTCGAACGAAATTTCAAACAGACTATAAAAATGATCGGCATAGGAGGCGTGGCAGTCGCCTTCCGGATCTGGAATCAGAGCAACCGGCCATCCGGCATAATCTTGTTTGGCAGGCGGTAAAAAATCGTACCAGGTGCGCAATGGATCAAAGTTGTCTACAACATGGATATGGCGCACCGTGCGTCCCCGTTGGCGCAAAGCCCAAGCCATGGCTTCATTGGTCATAACTTCGCGAAAGTGGCCGATGTGATAGGACGCCGATGGCGATATACCACTTGATACCACAATCTCGCCTTCCGGGTATCGTTTGTTAATATCTTCTGCGGCAATATCAAGCCAATAGTTGCTGGTCGGTTCGGTAGCCATAGAGGATATTGTAACACCGAGCTATGCAGACTACTCAGCGTCTTTAAGCATCTTTTTTACACCGGCACGAAGCTTACGCTGCTGCAGAGTTTTCACTATAAGGTCGGGGTCCGTACGATCCAACTCGGGGCCCTGCGGCCGCAAATACCACAATACTGCCGTGCGGATCAGATCACTTCGGGTCGTGTATTCCTGCCGGGCAGCATCGTCCAGACGATTTAATAGCTCAACCTGCATGCTTACATTGAAGCGGACCGACTTGGGCTCTGACCCTGGCGACGCAGAGGCTGTTCCCTCTGGAGTAATTTGTTTTTTCATACACTAAATGTATCACTCAGGTACATTTAGTGTATTTAAATTTTATTAACCATTGAGCTTAGGTGCCGCGAACTCCATAAGGCGAAGCGGTTATTCGATGTGCATAATCTTAAATACCATTTCGCCGGACGGAACATTGAGCATAATTTCCTCGCCCTTGCCCTTGCCCATAAGAGCTTGGCCAATTGGTGATTCGTTAGAAATCTTGCCTTCAGTAGGGTTAGCCTCAGTTGAGCCAACGATCGTGTAGACCTGCTTGCCATTTTCAATTTCCAAATGAACGGTAGACCCGATGCTAATTTTAGTTTTCTTTTTTGGTGCTTCAATGATCACAATATTGCGTAAAATGTGCTCCAGCTCAGAAATACGGCCTTCAATAAATGATTGGTGGTCTTTGGCTGCATCCCAGGATGCGTTCTCGCTCAAGTCGCCATATTCTTTAGCTTCTTTCAGCTCCCCGGCAACCTTCGGACGTTGAATTTTGACAAGATCCTCCAGCTCGGCCTTCAGCTTGTCGGCACCTTCTCTGGTCAGATAAAAATCTTTTTTTGCGGTTGCATCCATGCAAGCCATCCTTTCTCTGCCCATGTTCATAGGCTGAAAAAAATGCTCGAGCTATCAACTCGAGTCAACTGAATCTTAAGTAGTATTTCATGTTATGTTTATAACACGCATTACATTGTGCACTGGGCATATACGGCGGTCAATAGTTATTACTGTTAATAATTTATAACATCGTACCGGCTATTTTATGCATCCTCCGGGGCGGGTAAAACACCACTCCAACGTTTCGCGAACGGCAGGCGCGGCATACTGCGCACCCTCCCCCGCATTCTGCACCAAAACCACGATTTCAATCTGAGGATCCTCATACGGAGCGAAGGCGGTAAACCAAGCGTGCGGCTTACGCTTACCGTTAGGATCGGTTTCTGCGGTGCCGGTTTTAGCGGCCACCGCTACCGGTACCGACTGCTCAATCCTACAGCACGCCGTACCGTAGGATTGTCTGACCACATCGCGCATTGCCCGTTTAACAAGGTTTAAATGGGCACTGTCGATAAAGTTTTCCGTCTGTATCTTCACTTGAGCTGTACGCGTTACATCGCCATTATTTCCTGCCAGCTCCTTAAAAAAGTGCGGCTGGATCACCTTGCCGCCATTTGCCACAGCCGCTTCGGCTACGGCCATTTGAAGCGGCGATGCTAATAAGTCTCCTTGGCCAATCGAAATATTATAGGTATCTCCAACCGTCCAAGGCTGCCCGCTGAATTTTTGCTTCCATTCCGGCGTCGGCACCCGGCCGGCGGTTTTTTCCGGCAAGTCGATTGCCGGCATCTGCCCAAGACCGAACTTATTGTAATAGTTTGCCAGTTTGGTAACTCCCAGGCCGGCAATAGCACCGTGCCCCCCGCCTATGGTGTAAAAGAACACATCAGAACTTACCGCAATCGCCTTCGCCACATTTACCGATCCATGGCCGCCGGGGTCATACGATCGGTAGGTGTACTTAATTGAAGGATCGTATTTATTGGTAATGACGATCGAGCCGGTATCAGTAACGGTGGTACTGGGCGTAATTGCCCGCTCCTGCAAAGCCGCGGAGCTAATTAAAGGCTTGATAATTGAGCCTACTGGAAAGGCACCGGCGATGGCCTTATTAAAGAGTGGCTGAGCCCCGTTTTTAACCAGTTTTTGGTACTCGTTTTGGCTGATTCCACGAGCAAACAAATTGTTGTCGTAGCCGGGTAAATTAACGACGGCAAGGACTTCCCCGTTTTTAGGATTAATCGCAATGCCGGCAGCCTGGGTGGCACCACTCGCCTGCATTTGAGCCTTAATGGCGTCGGTAAGTTTGTGTTGAAGCTCAAGGTCGATCGTTAAGGTTAGGTTGGAACCGGCTTTGGCCGGACGCGACGCCAGCAATTTAATCGGACGGCCGGTGGCATCAACTTCGGTCTGCTCGATGCCGTTCTGGCCTCGCAGCAAGGTTTCATACTGCTTCTCTATCCCTAACTTGCCAATAAAATCGGTGGATTTATAGCTGGGGTCGGCGTCAAGATCGGGTTGGCTGACTCGCCCGGTGTAGCCTAAAATTGCCGACAAGGTGTCATCGTTGTACTGACGAATAGGGTTCGTATCGAGACTAAAGCCAGGCAAGGTACCCGATTCTTGGTCAAAGGCCAGCCAGCGGTCGCGTTCGACATTGCTCACGATCAGGCGAGCCCGAGAATCCCTGAGACAGGCAGCCAGAGCGATCGCAGGCTTCTTACCGGCAGCCACTTCCTTGGCCTGACACTCCCCTTCAGCCTTGGCGGCGACTTCGGACGGCGGAATGCCCAGTAACCCAGCAACCTTGCCGTACAGAAGACTCCGAAAGGCCGCATCGTTTCGGGGCAGTAAGCTGGGTGTAACGGTTATATCAACACTTGCCAAATTCTCAGCCAAAACCACTTTATTGCGATCATAAATAATACCGCGCGGTGCCCGAGTAACCTTTTCACGCAAGCGGTTACCATCGGCCAGCCCCAAATTGCGCTGACCCTCCATCAACTGTAAATGAGCAAGCTGCATAGCCAGCGCAACGGCACCCAAAATAATCAGCCCGGCAACAATTAATAATGGGCGTTTGTTGGTAGGGGTCTCCAATACTCCAGCTGCTGCATCGGCAGGCAGAATCGCATCGGACCACTGTTCATGTCCTCCTTTGTCGCGTTTTATGGTTGGCCGACCCTTCTGCGCATTGGTCTCTCCGGCATACCCAAACAGCGACTTGCTCATTGCCAAACATCCCGGGTTAATTTTTGCAAAACTGGACGATTAGCCAAAATCAGTAATCTTACACCGTAGACAACCAATGCCAACGTGGTGGTAATGAGCATGTCGGCGCCGACTCGACCAAGGATAATACCGGAAACTCCCGCCTGCAGGGTAGCCACAATCACCGCGTTATACAAAAAAGTGGCCAAGGCAACTAAGGCCAAGGCAGAAAACCAGGAATCAGCTTGAAGCCCAAGCTGGCGCCCGGCAACAATAGCGAGTGAAATTACGACAAAGAAAGCCATGCGCAGCCCAAAATCGCTGCCACTAGCCATATCCAAAAGCAATCCGCCGCCGATTGCCGAGGCCAAACTAAACGATGCGGTTCCCCACAAACTTATCAGCACGACCGCAATAACCATTACGCTCGGC
>DASVGB010000046.1:0-8325 GCA_036379755.1 Candidatus Saccharimonadia bacterium
ATCTCCACCAGGAATTATCAGCATTTATTTGATACAATAAGCTTATGATCTTCGAACATTTTTTGATCGGTGCCCTCCTTTTAGGGATTGGCATAGCTACGATGAAATTCAATTACCAGTTAGTCGGCATAACCGGTTATCTCGGATTTGTTGAAAAATGGCTAGGCGCCGGATCGACCTATGGATTTTTCAAATTTTTATCTATTCTTACCTGTATTTTTGGCTTCCTCTATATGTTTGGTCTTTCCGATGTTGTACTGGAACTACTTCTCTCACCGCTAACCCAGTTTTTCCCTAAGAACACCGGCCTGTAATGCAAATTGAGCAGCTTATTTCCTATTGCCGACTTTTAACCCAGTTCCAGCAAGTAGAGCGACAAATGCTAGTGCCCTCGGGCGAGCGCAATGAAAACGATGTCGAACACAGCTATCTTCTGGCGATGACCGGGTGGTATATTGCCACCACCGCTAAGCTAGATCTGCAGCATGACAAGGTGATTAAGTATGCGCTGGTGCATGATTTGGTTGAGGTATATGCCGGCGACACCTATTTCCATGACCCGATCAGGACGGCCGATAAAGTTACCCGCGAGGAAGCGGCATTCGAGGCACTTCGCCAGAATTATCCAGACTTTAAAGAGCTTCACGCATTAATTAAGCGGTATGAGAAGCAGACGGATGCTGAAAGCCGGTTTATCTATGCGCTGGACAAGCTGTTGCCAGTTGTTACGATTTATCTCGACGGCGGACGCTCCTGGCACCGCGACAAGATTAGCCTCGAGCTGCTTGAATTCTACAAATCCGAAAAGGTTGCAGCCTCCGCAATTATCGCCGATTTATGGTCGCAACTGGCGGCCAAGCTGGTTAGGCAACCTAAGCTGTTTCCGCCGGGAACCAAGGTATAAGCGACAGCAGCATGAAAACCCCGAGCAAAATTTATATCGTGGGGATCGCCGGAAGCGGCAAAACAACCTTAGCTCGTCGGCTTAAACGTGAACTAGGCTATCCGAATTTAGACCTTGATCGAGTGCGGTATCCAGATTTTAAAACCACGCCGGACGATGCCACACTGAAGCCGTCAATCTCCCATCTGCTTGAGCAACCAAAGTGGGTTGCCGAAGGTGCCTACACCACCTGGAGCGCCCCGTTGCTTGAGGCAGCCGACAGCATTATTTGGCTTGATACCGATCCTGCAATCGCTACATATCGAATACTAAAACGCCACATTATTAAGTTGCTCCACGGGCAAAAACATTTTTCCAACCGTAGCACTATTACGTTAGCTTGGGCGGCACTCAATTCCCGGCGCACCGGACCATTCTTGCGTAAGACCGGCGCCCGGCAAACTGCAATCCCCTGGCACCAGGAAATTGAAGAAGGTCTCGCGCCTTATAATGAAAAAGTGCTGCATTTTGATTCGCTCAATGCCGCTGATAAAGTGGTGTTTGAAAAATAAGCCTTCCCTACTTTCACATATCGAATAATCGCTTCGCTGCATGGAGCCCGCGGCAAGTAAGCTCACTGGTTAATAAAAATTAAACACACTAAATGTACCTAAGTGATACATTTAGTGCATGAAAAAACAAATTACCCCAGGGGGAACACGCTAAAAGCCGCCCATTGCGGGCGGCTTTTAGTATTGAAATCTTGGTAGTGCAGTGCAAAAGCCATCATCTTCGACCTAGAAGTACCGCAGCTGATTCAAGCGAGCACTCTTAGCAAGCTAAGAAGCTCAAACATGACCAGTCTGGCCATAGGTCTTGCCTATGGAACGTGTTACCACGTCGTTCTCCCTAGAAAGGAGGTGATCCATCCGCACCTTCCGGTACGGATACCTTGTTACGACTTCACCCCAATCACTGAGTTTGCCTTAGGACCTAGCGTAATGTAGGCACGTCGGGCACCCCCAACTTTCGTGGTGTGACGGGCGGTGTGTACAAGCTCCGAGAACGTATTCACCGTGGTGTGCTGACCCACGGTTACTAGCGAATCCAACTTCATGCAGGCGAGTTTCAGCCTGCAATCCGAACTGAGACCGGTTTTGATGGGATTAGCTCCCCCTCGCGGGTTAGCGACCCGTTGTACCGGCCATTGTATGACGTGTGTAGCCCAGGGCATAAGGGCCATGCCGACCTGACGTCATCCCCACCTTCCTCCCGGTTGGCCCGGGCGGTCTCGTGTGAAAAATACAACACACGACAAGGGTTGCGCTCGTTGCGGGACTTAACCCAACATCTCACGACACGAGCTGACGACGGCCATGCAGCACCTGTCACCAGTCCAGCCGAACTGACTGCCTAGTTTCTTAGGCATACGACTGGGATGTCAAGCCCTGGTAAGGTTCTACGCGTAGCATCGTATTAAACCACATCATCCTCCGCTTGTGCGGAGCCCCGTCAATTCCTTTGAGTTTTAATCTTGCGATCGTACTCCCCAGGCGGCATACTTAACGCGTTAGCTTCTCAGCACAGAGGGTCGATACTCCATACTAATAGTATGCATCGTTTACGGCGTGGACTACCAGGGTATCTAATCCTGTTCGCTCCCCACGCTTTCGTGCCTTAGCGTCAGAAATATGCCAGCAAGCTGCCTTCGCCATTGGTGTTCCTACCGATATCTACGCATTTCACTGCTACACCGGTAATTCCACTTGCCTCTCATATCCTCTAGATAATCAGTATGCGGTACAGTCCATATGGTTGAGCCACAGGATTTCGCATCGCACTTAACTACCCACCTACGCACGCTTTACGCCCAGTGATTCCGGATAACGCTTGGACCCTACGTATTACCGCGGCTGCTGGCACGTAGTTAGCCGGTCCTTATTCATTTGGTACCGTCACAATCGTCCCAAATAAAAGCAGTTTACAACCCGAAGGCCGTCATCCTGCACGCGGCGTTGCTCCGTCAGACTTTCGTCCATTGCGGAAGATTCCTTACTGCTGCCTCCCGTAGGAGTCTGGGCCGTATCTCAGTCCCAGTGTGGCTGGTCATCCTCTCGAACCAGCTACTGATCATCGCCTTGGTAGGCCATTACCCTACCAACTAGCTAATCAGACGTAAGCCCCTCCTTTAGCGCATAAAGCTTTAATCGCAAGCGATCACATGCGGTATTAGCCCGACTTTCGCCGGGTTATTCCCCACTAAAGGGCAGGTACTAACGTGTTACTCACCCGTCCGCCACTAACTCTTAACAAGTGTTGATGCCTAGCAGACATATGAAATTTTCGAGAAATGGGAGCTTTCGCTGCATTTTCGAAAATTTATATGTCTGCTCTCATCAACAGCAAGAATGTAATTACAAAGTAATTACATAAGATTAAGAATTCGTTCGACTTGCATGTATTAGGCACGCCGCCAGCGTTCATCCTGAGCCAGGATCAAACTCTCCAAATAGTGCTCGTACGAAAACTTTTCTCGATTAAATGAAATAATCTCGAAAAGTATTGTACTCGCATTGAAATGTTTGAACTGGTGATCAAGCCCAAAATTTCTGCTTATACAATAAGCTTCATCTTGAGACGTTGACGTTCATTGTCTTTATAGTGCAGGACTTAGCCCCACACTTTCATTTTCTCAAAGTAAATGATGGTTACACTGCACTACCAAAATTTCAACGTCCACTCTCGAAACGCCCCAGACAAAAAATAGCCGACCGGTGCGGGTCGCTATTTATAGGTGGCCTGGAAGTTTTTCAAGACTAGAGCTAGTATATCGTCTACGAAACCACCTGTCAACGGATTATGCGGCTAGACTCGCATAAGCCGAATTATGTAGCTGGCTGGGATGGCCATAATCAAGCCCACAATTAAAACGGTGGTAATCGGTGCGACCAGACTAACGGCTAAGAGTGTGCCAAACAGCACAAAGCAACCGGCCGCTCCAGCCATCATCATGCCATACACATACGGCAGCAAGGGCTCGCGATCGGCATTACGGTAGTAGCGCGAATCATACGGAGTAGACATTAACGCGTGACCTATTCCGTTAATAAAGTTTATCCCCGCAATTTGTCCTGAAGACTGAACCAGAATTCGTACCGCATTTGCCAGACTAATCGTCAGCGTACCCCGCTTTAAGTATCCTGCGGTACCCTTGCGTGCCTGGTTCCGACCAATATATATGGCAATGATAATGCTGGCAATTACTGCAATTGAGCTTAAAACGCCGACACCCATATAGGATGGGACCAGCAAAAAAATGAAGAGCGGCCAGATGATTGTGCTGACCGAATCATCGATGTTGTCGCCCATATTGGCAACGAGGTCTCGCCATACGCGTCGCAACTGCAAAGCACGAAGCTTAAATGGCTCATGACGAATCATTTCCGAACCTCCAAATAAAGGGATGGCGGCGAACAGGAAACAAAGCATTGCCATCATATATAAGACCGTAATACCCAACTGGCTGGCTATCACGCCCCCAATTGCCGGCGCAATGCCGTAAGCACAGAGGATCAATGCCGTTGCAATGCCGACCGCTGGCCCCGCCTGTTTATGAAGCAAGCTACGCGCAAAGCAAGCTCGAAAGCTAGGCCAATACATAGCAACGTATAGCGCCCAGGTAAGCGCGATCAACCATAATGGCCAGTGATAGACGGAAATGGTTGCCAGCATAAGAATTTGCAACCCATGGATGATCATACTTGCCCCCATCGACCGGTTAAAGCCAATCAAATTGGCGAAACGCAGAACCGCATACTGCATCGCCCCCCAAAATACTGAGAACCAGAGGTAATAAGCCATAATTTCCGGCACGCTATAGCCAAAACGATACAGATATATCGGGATAAAAATTCCGGTCATACTTGATGCAAGCATACTAACGGTGTGAGCCCAGTACAGCCGCTTTAGCTCGCTGAGACGGATAAGATGATAGTGGTGCCTGCCAGGATGATGCATCATACAGGCATCATAAGCTTTATTAGCCTATTTATATACCTACTTCCGCTTTTTGGCCTTCACCGCCTTGGCACGGCGCTTTTTGTTAGGGCCTTCAAACCATCGCTGCTTCTGACCCTCAACCTTGTGGGACGCCAACGCTGACGGGAGCGAAGCATAATAGGTCCTGAAGATTACATACCCGCCCAAGAGCAACAATGCTACCAGCATAATCGGCCAGACCACCCAAAGAGCGGCGGGTACCTTTTCGTACTGAAGAAAGGCTAGGAGGATACATGCGAGCCCAAAGCTCCACAATACGTTTGAGGTGCGATTTTTTGCTTGACGGGCCAAGGCAATCTCCCGGTAGGAACGCAGAAGTAGCCAACGAGCCGCCGCCCCGACCAGAAGCAGGACGACACCCATCGCTGCCAGTGCATAAATATAAGGCAGGGTTACGGGATGAATAACCAGGGCATTAAAAGCGCCCAGTTTGTCATAATTGAACAACCCGCCTAAAAGCAGTCCCATAACCGCGCCGATAAACACTTCAAGCGGTTTATGTCCCAATACTTCCTTGAGATGAGCCGGGGCTGGAAGGCGGTCGTCATGCTTCATGCGATCAATTAAGGTATTGATGGCAACCGCTTGATCTCCAGCCGCACGCCGCACGCCAAACGCGTCATACATAACAATTGCCGCCAAGACGATAGTTACCCCGAAAATTGGCGAACGAGGCCCTTCTACCAAGCCGGCGGTGACGGCTAAAGCGGTAACCACTGCGGCATGTACGCTCGGCATTCCCCCGGCGGCATAGAGGTATTTAAAATCAACCTTGCCACGAAACGCCGCCACAACGAACTTGGTAAATTGGGTGATCAGCCAGACCAGGAGCGGTACTACCACGAAACGGTTGAACATAGATTCTTAAGTCCCCTTTTTCGCCTTATTGTAGCCTAAATGGCCGGTTAAGGGTAGATGGATTAATAGAATTGTATTTAGCGGTCGGAAGACTTCAGTCTACGATCCAAGCTAAGCACCCCGCCAGCGAGCAGCATCATGAAGGCTGCGAGCACGATCAGCAAGCCGGTAGAACGCGTGCTGGCCGCAGCTGCATCCGGGTT
Organism: Candidatus Saccharimonadia bacterium; assembly: GCA_036379755.1. Taxonomy (GTDB): domain Bacteria; phylum Patescibacteriota; class Saccharimonadia; order UBA4664; family SCTI01; genus JASLFZ01. The sequence goes on from DASVGB010000046.1 coordinate 6,004, forward strand.
GTGAATAGCGGCCTGAACGGCGTTTGGCAGGGACTGGACCGATGCGGATACCGTAGCAACCGACGCATTATCGGCATTAGAGGCAAGGAAGGCCGGCTGGATAGGGCCGCTGCTACCAGATCCGGAGCCGCTGCCCAATGTGGATGCAAAGCTGGCGCCGCCCACTCCGAGAGGAGCTAGCTGCAGCGGGGAGACCGGAGCAGTACCGGCTGCAGTATCAATACCGACGCTACCGTTCCAGGTTCCAAATACATTAATGAACAAGATACCGAAGACTTTCCCAAAATGCAGCGCGCTGTTGAAGATGTTAGCGATACTGCTAGCAATCGTGGCATTTCCACTGGTCGCATTGCCGCCTTTTGTATTGCCGCTAACCATCGCATCGCCGCTGGTGGCATTAATCGTAATGTTATTGGTGATACTGCCGGTTACCTTATTGTCGATTTCAGTATTATTGGTATTGCTGACCGAGGCTTCATTCACCGATCCCGGACCGGTGTTGGCGTTCTGCACCACCGCGTTCGAGGTTAGCAAACCGCCGCCGGATTCACCGGATCCGCCCAAATTCATAATGGTCCCGAACCAGCGACCCATATTGTTCACGATTACCAGAACAGCGTTATCACCAAAAATGTTGGTATTAAAGAGGTTGAACAGGCTACTGTGGGTCTTGGCATTCCCGGTTGTAGCACTGCCGGCTTCAGTATTGTTGGCTACCGCAGCGGTACCGGTTTGAGCATTAGCATCAATATTATTATTGAATGTAGCGTCAACATTATTATCGATGTCAAGGGTATTGGAATTTGAATTGGTTGCCGTATTAGTGGAGCCAGGCCCGGTAGTACTATTGCCGAGCATAGCCGTACCCGGCTGGCTGCTCGCAACCACACCGTTAATATTCAAGCTCGGGAAGAGAATATCCCCATCGAGATTACCGAAGATATTAATAATCCCGAAGAACGACTGTCCGGCACCGATTGCGGTATTAATCAGGTTTATAATGTTGAGTTCGGCCAAAACATCGCCGCTCATCGCGCTGCCGCCTTTGGTGTTACCGGTAACCGCTGCATCGCCGCTAGAGGCGTCAATATCGACATTGTTCACAATCGTCCCAGTGGTCTGGCTGTTCACTTCAAGGTTGGCACTGCAGTCATAGTCGGCAATGTTGGTTGAGTTGGGCCCGGTGTTGGTGTTGGTCGAAAGGCCTCCGGCACATTGGCCAAGCTGGCCTCCCCCGCCAGACACGGCTTGAGGATTAATGGCAATATCGCCGGTTTGGTTGCCGTAAATATTCTCAACAAAGTATGACAAGCCGCCGCTGCCGAATGTCCACATAGCATTCAGTATATTAAGCAGATTGGTGACGATGGTTGCCAAACCAGTTTTGGCATCGCCGGCATCGGTGTTATTACTAACCCCGGCATCGCCACTGGCAGCACCCGATGTTATATCGTTGTAAATTCCACTATTATTGAGCAGGGTTTCCAATACGCTACGGCTATCGGTGACACTTGCTTGATTGGTGCTATTTGGCCCGGTATTGCTAATTTCCGGATCATTCATCCCTAAAATGCGCTTCATTAGGGCAGATGGATCCTTGCTATTGGCTGTTAGGGCGTTAATTGAATCGCTCGGTGTTACGCCGGGGATGGTATGCCACCAACCAACTACTGGGTCGTAGCGGTAAAACGGCGATACCCAATTATGGGCGTCCTCGCTCCATTTAAATGAGCTACTTATGGTAGGCTCCCATTTTTGAAGGGCATCATTAAAAGCATAGTCTGGAACTTTGCCTGTAGGACCCCCCGGCCCGGTTGGCTCGGTTGGACCGGTAACACCCTGAACCCCCGTAGGTCCGCTTGGACCGGTAATCGGCTGGGGATCAACAGGAGGGATCGGAGGCGCAGGGGCTGGCGTAGGTGTAGCAGTGCTATCTAATGGAGTGTCAGCTGTTTCATTATCTGCAGGCGGAACTTCAGCTGACGGGTCGGCAGGCGCAACCGTTTGAACCGGCGGATCATCGGACGGATCGGCGGCCTGAGCTATACCATATGGCTGGGCCAACGCCATTGTCATTGCCAAAACGACGGCTATAATGCGCTGAAACTGAAATCTGAAGGTTGTTGCTGTCATATATTTCCCCTATGCCTGCTTAATTTATTGATAATACTCATGCCTTGGATGAGTGCCGGGGAGGGGCTACCTCCCGAGGGCCGTGCATACGCGACGGCAAATTTGGTTTGGCCTTTACCGCGGCCAAGACGTCATCGTAACTAAATTAGTTAGTGATGTTAACGGTTGTACCGGTGTTGTTGGTGTTCG
>DASVGB010000047.1:0-5770 GCA_036379755.1 Candidatus Saccharimonadia bacterium
GATTGCCGCGCATGAAGATTACCATGCGATTTTAGAGGTTAGCGCAGTAGCCTTGGACCGGGCAAGAGCTATCGATACCCAGTTAAAAGCTGGAAAGAAGTTGGGACGCCTGGCGGGAATACCCTATATAGCCAAAGATAATTTTCTTACGGCACATACTCACACTACGGCTTCCAGTAATATTTTAAAGCCATTCAAGGCACCTTATCAGTCAACGGTCATAGAACGCTTGGAGGCTGAAGGAGCTATTATGGTGGCAAAGGCCAACTTGGATGCATTTGCCCATGGATCGTCCACCGAGAATAGCGATTTTGGGCCTACCAAAAATCCAGCTGACCCTACCCGCGTGCCTGGAGGCTCGTCTGGTGGTTCGGCGACCGCGGTGGCGCTTGGTTTGACTTGTTTCGCTCTTGGTACCGACACCGGCGGATCAATTCGGCAACCGGCTGCCTTCACCGGCGTTGTGGGCCTTAAGCCGACCTACGGACTTGTCTCCCGCTACGGAGTTATTGCCATGGGTAGTTCGGTTGATGTAATTGGTCCGCTGGCCAACCGGGTGAACGATGCAGCGCTCGTGCTTGATGTAACATCAGGCAAAGACATTCATGATGCCACCACCATTGAACGCGACCCTCAAGCCTATGCAGGCGGAAAACCGCAAACTTTAAAGGGAAAGAAAATAGGCTTAATTAAAGAATATATGGGCGAAGGAACGGAGGCTGCGGTGAAGGCTTCGGTAGAAGATGCGGCTCAGCGCCTGGCAAAAGCCGGGGCGAAGGTAGAAGAGGTGAGCTTGCCAAGCGTTGACTTGGCACTTGCTTGCTATTATGTGTTGATTCCGGCCGAACTCAGCTCAAACTTGGCGCGCCACGACGGCATACGATACGGGCACAGCTCGAAGCAGGCGCAGAGTTTGGCACAAACCTATCTGTTAAGCCGAGACGAAGGGTTTGGGGATGAAGCTAAGCGACGCATCATGATTGGTACCTACGTGCTTTCAAGTGGGTATTATGACGCCTACTATAAAAAAGCCCAGAAGGTGCGAACACTGCTCATTCGGGAGTTCGCTCTGGCGTTCAAGAAGTATGACTTTCTGCTAAGCCCAACGGCTCCGACCACGGCTTTTAAGCTAGGCGAGAAAAACCAAGACCCGCTTTCAATGTATATGAGTGATGTCGACACTGTGGCAGTAAATATGGTGGGAGCCGCCGGTATTAGTATTCCAGCGCCGGTCAAAGGTTTGCCGATCGGCATACAACTGATCGCTCCGCAACATGGCGATCGGGCGCTCTTGGGCGCAGCCAAGGCGCTTGAGGAGCTATTGGCATGAACAGCCTGCTCTTTCTGATTGCCATTCTTTCGGCCGGACTTCTTATTTTAATGGTGATTGCCCAGTCAAAACCCCCGCGTAAACGCTCAGCTACGTCTAGTTCTCATCGAGTCGGTTCAGTCGACCGCGAGTTTGTAGCGCGTAAATGGGAAACTATTGAGCTTATGAGTAAGCAGGGCGGCAGCGGCTTGCGCGATGCAGTTAGCGAAGCCGATAAATTGCTTGATTACGCTTTAAAGCATTCCGGAGCATCTGGAGAGACAATGGGTGAACGGCTGAAGCATTCAGGGAAGCGGTTCAGCGATATCAATGCGATCTGGAGCGCCCATAAACTACGCAACGCTTTTGCCCACGAAGCCGATTTTGATTTGGTGCCCGGCCAAGCGCGGGAGGCCCTCCAGAACTTTCGCCAGGGGCTGAAAGACGTGGGGGCGCTATGAAATACGAAACCATTATCGGCATCGAGTGCCATGTACAGCTGGCTACCAAGAGTAAGCTGTTTTGTGCCTGCAATAACGATTCACGTGATGCCGAGCCGAACGTCAATGTTTGTCCAGTATGCCTGGGGTTTCCGGGTGCCTTGCCGGTGCTCAATGGGGCGGCGGTGAGGCTGGCACTCAAAGCCGGCCATGCCTTGCATGCCTATGAAAAAATCGGCGAGTTTCATTCGAAATTTGACCGAAAAAACTATTTTTATCCCGATAGTCCTAAAAACTACCAAATCACCCAGTTTGATGAGCCAATTATAGGGAAGGGGTATGTGGAGTTTCCGGTAGAAGGAAACCTGAAACGAGTTGGTATTACCCGTGCACATTTGGAGGGCGATGCGGGTAAGTTGGTGCATCCAGCCGGAGCAGATTACTCGCTGGTTGACCTGAATCGTTCCGATACGCCCTTACTGGAAATTGTTTCCGAGCCGGATATGCGAACGGCAGCGGAGGCTAAAGCATATGCTCAGGAATTGCATAACTTGATGCGCTACGCCGAGGTGAGCGACGCAGACCTCTACCACGGCAACATGCGCTTCGACGTAAACGTGAGCTTACGACCGGTTGGGTCAAAAGCGTTTGGCATTCGCACTGAGAGTAAAAATTTAAACTCATTTCGAGCGGTAGCGGGTGTAGTTGAATACGAGACCAAGCGGCAAGCCGAGGTGCTCGACAATGGAGAAAAGGTTTTACAAGAAACCCGCGGCTGGGATGAGAATAACAATGCAACCTTTTCCCAGCGCAGCAAGGAAGAAGCTCATGACTACCGCTATTTCCCCGATCCTGATCTCCCGCCCATGGTAATAACCAAAAAAATGCTTGATGATGCTAAGGATTCGATGCCAGCAACCATGCCCAACAGCTTGCGCACCAGTATGAACAATGCTGGCATAAAGCCGGAAGATGTGGAGACCTTGATTAGCGATTTAGCCCTGTCGCATATCTTTAAAACAGCGACCGACAAGCAAGATAATGAAGTTACCGTTCAAATCGTAAAGTGGCTTCTTGGAGAGTTCCCGCATCTTCTTACGCCTGGGACGGTGGTTGAGCTTGACCAAGCGCGGGTTGATGTCATTTCCGAAGGTCTCAGGGAGTTAGCCCGAATGCAAAAGGAGGGAGTCGTAAGCTCAACAGCTGCTAAGCAAGTTCTAGCAGTGTTGGTCCCTACCGGCGGCGATCCTCGTGCAATCGCTGAAAAAATGAGCTTGATTCAGGTTTCCGATTCTGATGCCCTGGAAAAAATTGTTGATGAAGTGCTGGCTGCCAACCCAAAACCAGCAGATGATTATAAGGCGGGGGAGGCGAAAGCCTTAGGATTTTTAGTTGGCCAGGTGATGAAAGCCTCAAAAGGACAGGCTAATCCGCCTATGGTTAATGCTATACTGAAAAAGAAATTAGGAGACTAGCATGCCGCTATTCGATCTACAAACAGACAAACTATTAGAACCACTATCATTGAACCTACAGGGCGCACTGGAAAAAGTACCCGGCGCCTTGGTGACGCTGGTTCTTGGTTTGCTGGTAATTAGATTACTTTCATACATTGTAAGCTGGCTGATGGGTTTCGTTAACATGCCCAAGGGCCTAAAAGAAATCCTGGTGTCCCTGATGGACGCGCTTTTGATGATTTTCCTTATCATCGTAGTGCTGCAAAAGCTGGGTTTAGGCTCGCTCGCCTTCGCCTTATCGGCCTTCCTTGCAGCCATCGGTATTGCGGTTGGTAGCGGCTCAGCCACTCTTGTGAGCGATATTCTAGGCGGCATAACCTTGGCCCGCGACCGTAATTTCAGTATTGGCGATATTGTTGAAGCCGGTGAAGAAAAGGTAAAAGGCGAAATTGTCAGTATGGATATGCGCCGCACGCGGATTCGAGATAATAAGGGACAAGTTCACAGTTTGCCAAATTCGGTAATTGAGCGAAAAGCCTACACCCTCATAACAAAGAAGCGGGATCGTACTGATCAGTAGCAGTAGTGCTTGGGCTTGCATATCAGGCCCAGAGTACGGATACTAGAAGCGTAACAAGGCCATATTATGCAAGAAGTACAAAACATTCTGGTTGTAATGCTAAGCATTGGATTTGCTGTTCTTTTGGTTCTGGGTATTATTATGGTATTTATTCTTATTAGAATAATTACCAACATTCGTCACATTACCCAGCGCCTTGATGAGACTACCGAAAATATGGGCGAAATGGCAAAGCATGTCGGGCGCAAAATTGCTCCGGCAGCTCTTTCAGCCCTTGGATCACTATTGGTTCGCAAGGCTAAGTCAAAAGTAAAGCGAGGGTAATAGAACATGACACATCATCATAAAAAGGCAAGCAAAAAGAAGGGATTCGTAACCGGAGCGCTGGTGGGTACGCTGGTTGGCGGGGTTGCTGCATTATTATTTGCGCCTAAAAGCGGCAAGGAAACTCAAGCGGAAATCAAACAGAAAGCCCAGGAAGTAGTAAAATCCGGCAATGCCCGATTGGTTGAACTGGGCACCGAGCTCGACGGTCGAATTGATAGCCTGAAAGTCGCGGCCAAAGAGCTTCATGGCGAGGCATTTGAAGAAAGCCAGCGTTTGATAACCCGGGCTGAAATACTGCGCAATGACCTAGAAGCATCAATTACCCGCCTGGCAAAAACCGGACGCGACGCCAAGCAAGATGCTGCGATTGATGCTAAGCGCTTAATTCAAGACGGCCAAGATGTAATTTCCGAGTTGGAGCGAACTACGAAAAAAATTATGGGTTCGGTTCGTGAACGGGTTAACCGAAAAACCGATGTAGATAAGCATGGCGAATCAGAAGAGTAAACCCACCGCCGAAGATTATGAAAAGTTGGGCCGCGCCGTAGAAGGTGCGCTCATTAATGATTACATTAACTGGCTGCGCAATACAAAGCGGCAGATTGCTTCAGCCTTCCTACGCGGCATATTTACCGGTTTAGGGACGGTAATCGGAGCTACTTTAGTGGTTGCCCTTTTGGTGTGGATATTGCATATGCTGGGCGGGCTTCCGGGAATTGGCAATTATTTGAAGGGTGCCGGGAATCAAATTGAGAACCAGGTGCCGAATTAAATTGTAATTAGTGCGGTCAGGCGACCCGCCATCCGAAGATGGCAGGTCGCTAGGTTTTGAGGACGGTGATCCTCATAAGGTCGTTTTCCCACGCCATCACCTCGTGATAAAGGTTGATGAAGGGGTGGACCCGCGGCTTGGTGAGCAGTGGCTGCAGACGATACCGCCAAGCCTCTTCTTGGTGGTCATAGCGCCTATCCATGACAACGCAGATCATCTTGACGTCCATCGGTGAGCACCAGTAGACCAGTGCAGTGCCGTCAGCCAAAACCTTCGGCGGTGGCCAATGAGGCATTACCGCTACCGGTATGCGCCGGAGTTGTTCAGGGCATGATGGATGGCCAGAACCTCGCCGTCGTTGCGGATTCGCTGATTGGCCTGGGGATCCGACCCAACGAGGTGGCGCGGATTCTCATCAAGCCAGTACTCGGGCTCGCTGCCGTCGTGGCTGTGAAGGTTCCAACAGAACTTGCCTGGCGAACCGTTCGGCCGGGTGTAGGGCACGCTGCCGGACTCCGTCTGGCGATAAGCGCTGGCGATCAAGCCCGCAGCGATCATTGTTGCGGCCGTTGCTTTATCAGACATTACTCCTGCTTTCGCATTGCGGGTTGGTAAGTCAGTTTGTTATTAATAACACAAAATCAACAATCTTTCAAGTGTAATTGTCAATAACGCTAATGCTGCCCCGTGGTATACTGAATGAATCGAAAAGGGGAAGCGTTTGAGCGAAGATACGGCTGCACCGACGCCATTGCCGGCGTCAAAATCGAAGTTTGTGCATCTGCATAATCACGGCCATTATAGTTTGCTGGACGGGCTGCAGAAGGTGCCGCAGATGCTAGATCGAGCAGCCGAACTGGGCATGGATGCAATTGCGCTTACCGA
>DASVGB010000048.1:0-2234 GCA_036379755.1 Candidatus Saccharimonadia bacterium
CGCCAGACAAAAACCCAACCAACTCATTAGGTGACTCGGCTACCAACATAGTATCCGTGGAATTTTCAATCCAAGTGCGGAAATACTTCTCGCCGCGCTCATCTTTCGACCACGTACTATCCAGTAAGGAATCGCCGCTACTTGTCGGGTCTATGAACAATTCATAGCTCATTGCTTGAATCGCTGGCAGATCGTCAAGCGTCGCCTCGCGTATTGAAAAGGCTGGTAGAGCGCTCATGCTGCTACTTAGCGTACTCGATCGCTCGGGTTTCGCGGATGATATTCACCTTAATCACACCTGGGTATTTCAATGTGGCTTCAATCTTGATGGCCAGGTCGCGGGCCAGCTTAATGGCCGATAGGTCGTCAATTTCTTCCGGTACTACCAAAACGCGCAGTTCACGTCCGGCCGAAACCGCATAACTTTTCTGAATGCCGGGAAACGTATTGGCCAAATTTTCCAGCTCGGTCATGCGTTTCACATAGTTCTCCATGGTATCACCGCGGGCACCCGGGCGGCCTCCGGAGAGAGCGTCAACAATCCGTACAATAATCGCTTCCGGCGTTGTCGCTTCAATATCGTCGTGGTGAGCCTCAATGGCATGACAGACCGCTTCATCCTGGCCGTATTTAGCGGCCATATCACGGGAGATGTGATGATGTTGACCTTCAATTTCGTGAGTAACCGCCTTGCCGAGGTCGTGCAGCAGCGAAGCCGTCTTTACAACCCTGACATCGGCGCCAACTTCTTGGGCAATGGTGGCAGCTAAGGCCGACATCTCCACTGAATGCTTTAAAACATTTTGACTATAGGAAGTACGAAACCGCAACTGTCCAAGCAGCTTAATTAGTTCGGGGTGCAATCCTACAACGCCGGCTTCTTTAACCGCCGCTTCGCCGGCTTCTTTAACAATCTTATCGATTTCCGAATGGGCTTTTGTCACTACTTCCTCGATGCGGGCAGGGTGAATACGGCCATCAGCTAACAGCTTTTCCAGGGTTACCCGAGCCACCTGGCGACGGATTGGATCGAAGCTGGAGAGCACAATTACACCCGGTGTGTCGTCAACCAGCACATCCACCCCGGTAAGCCGCTCGATGGTTTGAATGTTGCGGCCTTCTTTGCCGATAATTCTTCCTTTTAACTCGTCGCTGGGCAGAGCGACCGTGGTGACGGTGCGTTCGCTGGCCTGGTCGGAAGCCATGCGCTCCATGGCGGTAACTAAGACCATCTCGGCTTGCTCGTCGGCACTTTCTACCGCCTCTTGCTGCAACTTGGCAATTAAGCCGGTTAGATCAGCCTTGGTGTCTTTTTCAACCATCTTTATCAGCTTTTCGCGGGCTTCATCCTTGCTCAGTTTGGCAATCTTTTCCAAGCTTTCTTGCTGTTTCGCCCGAAGCTTGCGCAGATCATCCTTTAGTTCTTCGAGACTGGTTTCACTTTTACGAAGCGATTCGGAACGCTTATCAAGCTCCTCCAGTTTGCGGTCGAGCGTGGTTTCACGTTGGCTCACGCGATTTTCAATTTCGGTCATTTGCTGGCGGCGTTCTTTTTCTTCTTTTTTAGCCTCTTCGGCTATGCCCAGTGCCTGTTCTTTCGCAGCCAACGTTAGTTCTTGAGCCTTAGATTGGGCATCTTTAATCAAGCCTTTGGCCTTGGCTTCGGCTGTGTTGGTTTTTCTTTTGGCGTAGTAAACACTTCCACCGTAACCGCCGGCAATGCCAGCCGCTAGAGTGGCGACGAGTACAGCAACTTCCATAACGCCTCCTCAGGCGCTGAAAATGCAGACACTTTAACAGCACTGAACAAAACTAACTTGTGATATCAGGTATCAGCGTGCGCGGCGGTCTGCTAGGAATCAGCACGTTCATTTATTAAGCAGTACCTATATTAAACCCCGGGGAGTAAATGCTCGTCAAGCTGTGCCTCTTGGTTTGGTAATATTGGCTGGCGCTCCGTAATGCGGCAAAACCTGCCGATCGTTATCTTTAGCGATCAAACGCTTGATGCCATTATCGCTCCAACGTTCACCGATTTCGCCAACGATCGGAATCAATTTTGCATACGCGATGGTGTTAGCTACGGTAATTCCGATGCGAAGTCCGGTAAATGATCCCGGCCCGCGAAATACCACAATACCGCTTAAGTCATCCCATGAGGCCTTCTGAGTTTGCAGTAACGTTTCTATCCGGCTGAGAAGTTGTTTTGAAAGCTGGCGCCCAGCATCCCATTC
>DASVGB010000049.1:0-4090 GCA_036379755.1 Candidatus Saccharimonadia bacterium
TTGGTCGCTGAAGTTTAGGAGAAGCGATGTTCAGCGGGTAGTTAAGCTAATGGTGCCGCGGTCATTAGACCAAGGCATTGATCAAATTCATTACATTGTAGAAACCATTATCGCCTCACGCCTCCAGGTAGGTAGCTTGGCTATTTATTATTTTGCCAATAACCTTAAAAACGTCCCTTTGGTATTAATTGGAAATTCGGTGGCAACAGCAGCCTTTCCAACCATGGCTTCACGGGCAGCCAAGGGAGCATATGAAACTCTTATTAAGGAGTTTGTGATAAATGCTCGCCTTATATTGTTCCTGGTGGTGCCAGCGGCAATTGTAACGGTGATTATGCGGGGGTATATCGTGCGTCTGCTGTACGGATTCGGTGACCCCACCACCGCCAATACCTTGGGTTGGTTTGCCGGAGCTATAATCTTCCAAGCACTTTTCTTTTTGGTTGCTCGCATGTTTTATGCGTTGCAAGATAGCAAAACACCGCTCTACGTCAGCGTATCGGCCATCATCATTAACATTCCGCTGAGCATTGGACTGTCGAATGAGTTTGGCGTGGTTGGACTGGCTATGGCTCAATCAGTACTTGCCGTTCTTGAAGTTGTAGTCTTAACCATCCTTTTGCAGCGCCGCATGGAGCAGATTGGCTTGGAGTCAATTTGGGCGGGACTGTGGCGCATGTTGCTTGCCGGAGCAATTATGATTGGTAGTACCTATATTGTGGTGGCCCGTGTAATGCCACTCTACGCCACCGACCTTGGGTTTATTGTAGTGGCTCCCAAGTTCTTCGGCATTCTCGCCATCTCGCTAGCGGCCTATTTCATCCCATGTTACTTACTTGACTTACATGAAGCTCGCAAAGTATACGGCAAGCTGAAAGAACAAATTCTTAAACCATTGAACCTAACCTAGTGGAAGCTTATGTTGGAGCAGCAGCCTTTCTGCTGACCTTGGTTATCCAGCTGCCACAGGCCGTAAAAGTGGTACGGACGCATCAGACTCGGGATTTATCGATCCTAACGTATGTATTGCTTATGATTACCGCTGGACTCTGGATTGCTCACGGTATTATTCGGGGTGACTTAGCAGTGTGGACTGCCAACATTATGGTATTGTTGCTGAGCGCTATTATTCTCGGCTATAAGTTAAAGTTTGGATAAGATGAATCAGTCTCACATTCGCAATTTTTGCATTATCGCGCATATCGATCATGGCAAATCGACGTTAGCCGATCGTATGTTGGAACTGACCGGTACGGTTGCCGGCCGGGATATGCAGGCTCAGTTGCTGGATAGTATGGATCTGGAGCGCGAGAAGGGGATAACCATTAAGCTGCAACCGGTGCAGATGGCGTGGACGCTCGGATCGATGCGCTCATCTGAAGGGCGAGGACTGTCTGAGCCGAAGGCGAGTTCCGCAGCCGAAGATGATGCGCGCGATGTAGGCACTTACCAATTGAATCTGATTGATACGCCCGGACATGTTGATTTCAGCTATGAAGTTTCGCGCAGTCTGGCTGCATGTGAAGGTGCGATTTTGGTGGTGGATGCGGCCCAGGGGATTCAAGCCCAGACATTGGCGAATGTGTATTTGGCGATTGAAGCCGGACTGGAAATTATTCCGGTGCTCAATAAAATTGACCTGCCGGCGGCTGAACCGGATAAAGTGGCAGCTGAGGTGGCGGTTTTGCTTGGATGCCAGCCGGGCGATGTCCTGCGTATTTCAGCCAAGGAAGGGACAGGCGTTAGGGAGCTGCTGGATAAAGTGGTCGAGCAAGTTCCGCCGCCCAGCGGATATCCGCAGAAGCCGTTGCGGGGCTTGGTGTTTGATTCGGTCTACGATGAATACCGCGGCGTGATTCTGTTTTTGCGGATTGTCGATGGTTCGTTGAAGAAACAGGCAGGCCTGAAATTAATGTCGTCTGGTCATACCGGACTGGCGGTTGAAACCGGCATCTTTAAGCCCAAGCAAGTTATTCAGCCCGAACTCACCACCGGGCAGATTGGCTATGTGGTTACAAATCTTAAATCCATCGCTGAGGCACGGGTGGGGGATACGGTAACCTTGGAACGCGAATCAGCTGGGCAGGCACTGCCGGGCTACCGGGCGGTTAAGCCATTTGTCTTCGCCGGATTCTTTACCTCGAGCGCTGAACAGTATCCCGATCTAAAAGATGCCCTCGAAAAATTAAAATTGAATGATGCAGCGCTCGTGTATGAGCCGGAGAGTTCGCAGATTCTGGGTTTTGGCTACCGGGTCGGCTTTTTAGGGTTGCTACATATGGAAATTATTAAAGAGCGGTTGGAGCGTGAACACGGGTTGGATATGGTTGTGACCACACCATCAACCGATTATCAGGTACGCACCAGTGACGGTCAGGAAATGACGGTGCGTTCGGCTGCTGAGCTGCCAGAAACCAGTCGGATTGAACTATTGCGTGAGCCGTGGATTAAGGGTGAGGTTGTCGTGCCAGGCGAATACGTCGGGCCGGTGATTCAGTTGATTAACCGTATCCGCGGCCTGCAGTCAACTATGAACTACATCGATCAAACCCTAGCCTTAATTAATTTTGAGGCGCCTCTAGCAAATGTGTTGACCAACTTCTACGATTCGCTGAAATCAATCACGAGCGGGTACGGTTCCTTCAATTATGAATTAGATGATTACCGCACCGAAGATCTGGTGCGCCTGGATATTTTAGTCGGCGGCGAGCTGGTAGATAGTTTGAGTTCTATTGTCCATCGCGAAGAAGCTTATGGCCGCGGAAAAGCCATTGTCGATAAACTAAAAGAAGTGGTGCCTCGGCAGTTATTCGAAGTTAGTTTGCAGGCAGCAATCGGCGGTAAATTTATTGCCCGTGAAAACATTCGGGCCATGGGCAAGAACGTCACCGCCAAACTCTACGGCGGCGATGTCTCGCGCAAAAATAAATTACTGGACAAGCAAAAAAAAGGCAAAAAGCGCATGAAGAAGGTTGGCAAAGTCGACATCCCAGCCGAGGCCTTCATGGTGCTGGTTAAGGCCGATCAATAGGTTTGCTACAATAGAGTTCATGTCGTATACCCCTCCCCAAAACATTCTCGAAAACTACGCTAAGGTTCTGGTGAACTTCGCCCTTAATGGTGGTCAAGGCCTGAGAAAAGGAGAGGTTGTTTATGTGATGGGGCACGAGGTTTCCAAGCCGCTCTACGTTGAGGTCTGCAAGGCGGTGTGGCGTTCCGGCGGTCATGTGATCGACGGCTTTTTCCCCGATGAGGCTGGACGGTATGGCGGGTTGAATGATATCTACGACCTTGCCTCGGACGAGCAGCTTGATTTCTTCGCGGCTAAGTACTATAAAGGCCTGACCGACGAAATGGATCATCAACTCATGATCCTTAGTGATACCGATCTGCATGCGCTGGAAAAAGTTGATCCGGCAAAGATTTTACGCCGCGGTAAGGCCCGTCAACCGTACATGCAGTGGCGGGACGAAAAGGAGAACGCCGGCAAATTCACCTGGACGCTTGCCTTATACGGTACGGTTGCGGCAGCGGCAGAAGCAAAGTTAAGCGAAGAAGAGTACTGGGAGCAAATTATCAGTGCCTGCTTTTTAGACGAGGCCGACCCGGTAGCCAAATGGAAGGAAACCGAAGCCAAGATTAAGGAATACGTCATGAAACTCAACGAGTTGGATATTGAAAAGGTACATGTTGAAGGCGACGACGTGGACTTGTGGGTCAAGATCGGCGAGCAACGCCGTTGGGCTGGCGGCAGTGGCCGGAACATCCCCAGTTTTGAAGTGTTCACCAGTCCTGACTGGCGCGGCGTCGAGGGATGGATCAAATTCAACGTGCCGCTGTATGCTTATGGCAGCATGGTGGAGGGGATTCGCCTGGAATTCAAAGCTGGCAAAGTTGTGAATGCTACCGCCACAAATAATGAGCCGGTATTAACGCATATGATTGCCACCGAGAATGCCGACAAAGTCGGGGAGTTTTCCATGACCGATAGGCGGCTTTCACGCATTACTAAATTTATGGCCAATACGCTTTATGACGAAAATATTGGCGGACCGTTCGGCAACAGCCACATTGCCGTCGGCAAGGCTTA
>DASVGB010000050.1:0-4455 GCA_036379755.1 Candidatus Saccharimonadia bacterium
GCCCCCACCCCAGGGTTATGATCATGAATAATATCAAACCCGTTATCTTTAATTTGATTCAGAGCAAACGTTATATGCGATAAGGGGATTACCGCTGCCTCATAAAATGGGAGTCCCAGGTACGGATGCATATCTTTCTTAAAAATCGACTTTTGGTCAAATACCGAAATATCAGCGTCACCTACTGTAAATAAGGTAATTTGTACCCCCCGTTTCTCCAGCTCCTGTACTAGTCCATGGAGGACGTACTCAATACCTCCATAACCTTTCGGTGGTATTGTCAGCCATGGTGGTGCAATCATTGCAACCCGCAGTTGACTCATATCCATACTCCTTTCCCTTGTACTACTGCTCCGCGAAATGCTTCAACAGTCACAACATCATACCGGTAATACTGTTGCAAGCCATTGGCTAAAAGCCCAAAAAGCAGTGAATATACGTTACTCAGTAGTGGAATTACACGAAGCAGAAAGCGGTCCAACCGTATATCGTAGAGATGGCGGCAACCTATGCAATTACAGAACAATCTCTGGATCGTTAATCCTTTTTACATCGATATCGACCCGCTTAAACAACTTCGCATTGTCGGACCTGGCAATCATCTTTTTTTTGGTAGTGCCGGTTTATACGCACCGGACTTCGAGGTTATATCGGTAAAGTCAAAATCGTCTAACCTAATAATGGAGCTCCAGCTAAAAGCCTCGGCTATCGAGCTCCACGATCCAGTAATGGGCCCCATCCGCCGGATCCGTCAGCATTTTGAAATAGCCGGCAGCCCCAGATGTCCATACATTGATGCCGCCGCCAACCCTGGGAGCGATCTGTTCCCAAACTTTGTCTCAGTAACTATCCAAGCCTCCGGAGCCACCATTACCTATCATCGCCGTTATGCCGACCAGTGGTACGGCATTGTGTTTCGGCTGGGAGAGAATTGCAAGGTTGAGCGTGATGAGAACGCCCGAACTATTAAGCTGAGTTCCGCGAAGCCGATACTGATCACCCTGGAAACCAGCAGCTCGTCGACGTTTAAACCGGAGGTTGCATCCGTGTTAAAAACCACGCCCATCAATCTCGAACCGTTTGGGGATCAAGCGAAGGAAATTAAACAGTTATTGGACCGCACCGAAACCGAAATAAATCACCTGGTAACCACGAATAAAACCAGCGGGTTCGAATACGGCACGGTTTTCCCACGTGATTGGATGGAAGCTGCGAGTTTGGGCCAGATCGATCTCACTGACACGGGAATTCAGTACATGTATCGGAAATCACTGGAACATGTGAGCAGTGAAGGCCATGGTTGGCATGAAGATATTGTCGGCGAATTCAAAAATGAACATGAAATGGAGCTTCAGGGTCTTTCCAATATGCTGGAGGAGATGGTTGATCCTGAAAGAGCGGCCTCCATTAAGGCCGATATCCAAAAACTTCAGCAGTATCAAATCACCCGCCATATGATAGATATTGAACCGCTCTATATTTTAGGTCTGAAGTGGATTTCGCCGAAACAGTTAAGCGAAGATGAGGTGCAACGATTAAGAACGGTAGCCTGGTACGTGCTCGATCAGGCCACAACGAACGAGATTATTACTTTTAAGGAGCTCCCCCGCCTATTGCGACGCCACCGCGAGGAGCAATACTATACGGCTGGCAACTGGCGCGACAGCGAGTGGGCCTACCGCCAAATCCACCCTAAACTGGCTCCCTATGATGTGAATGCCGTATTTTACCCCGAGGCACTCAAGCTAATGCATTCGCATGCCTCCCTGCTTGGTCTTGACGCTGCCGAAGTTAAGGCTGTGGCAAAAAAGTGGAAGGATAAGAAAAAACATTTCCGCTTTATCAATCCTGATGGCTCAACCGCATATGCCTTGGCGCTATACGACATCCAATCATTAGAACCCGATAAGTATCAAATGTTAAAAATTAATCACCTAGACGAAGCGTATGATTTATTTTACGGTCAGCCAAGCCAGGAAGATATTATAAGTTTTACGCGCCGGCTAACCAATCCCAACTATTTTTACACCCCTTCAGGCCCTTTGCTGGTGGGTCGAAACCAAGGCTATGATAACCGTTTTTATCACGGCGAAGTCATTTGGACCAAGCAAACCGCATTTACGGTTGCAGGCTTAGAGCATCAAATGAAGCGGGCCAAGGCAGAAAAGTGGCCACTGGAGCTCCTCATGCAACTTCAAGAAGCACTGGAAATTACTACCAAGGCCAGCGTTTCTGCCTTCTTAACGCTTGGCGCTGTTCCAGAATTACATTATGACGATAACGGACGCCCCCGCCTCTACACCGATCAACCGGCCGCCGAGGGCGTCATGAATCTAGTCCAACTTTGGAGCGCCATGGGTGCCCGGCGAATTATCCGCTCGTACGTAACGGCACGGAATAAACCGAATTAGTCCTGGCGTTATGATTGAAAAATGGTGACGCATGTGGTAATTTCTAAACTCACTTATGAAACTCAATCAAGGCACAACCTACCAAATAGGCTTGATTCAGGCACAAGCCTACCGTCGCCTGCAAAACCATTATCATGCAGCTCTTGAGCCTTATGGAATAAGTATTCCCGAATGGTCGCTCCTGGGAATGTTACGCGATGCGGGGTCTATGACGCCAAGTGAACTGGCTAAAATTCTTAAAAGCAAGGTCTCTCACCCATCTGCATTGATCGCCAAACTGGAAAAACGCGGATTAGTAAAACGCAGAGCCGACGGTGAAGATAAGCGCAGCACTCATATAGCATTGACTGCGGCGGGCGCAAAACTTGTTCCAGCCGTAGAAAACCATGTACGCGCCACCCTTCGACATGATTTAAAAGATTTGAACGCAGCCGAGCTTGTGCTGTACTACCGCTTGTTGGCTAAGCTGGCTAAAGGATTTGAAGAGTAAGCTTACGTTATAAAAATTGCAAACATGTCAGGATGGTGGGTATGCATCAACGCCAAAAAAAGAACTACATCAACGGTTAGATGAATCGTGATTACATAAAATAATGACTCGGTTTTTTTAAAGACGTACCCCTGTAGAAGCGCAAATATAAAGATCATTACCGGTCCCCATCCTTGAAACCCCAGCTCATACAGAAACGCAGTAAATAAAACTGCCTGGAACACATTTGCCAGATGAAATTTAAAGTAATGACGAAACAATCCCAGAATAGTACTAATAAAGAATAGCTCGTCCCAGATACCTAAGACATTGGTCCCAGTAAATAGCCTGGCAACACTCGATGAATCGGCGGCGGGCCAATTCATATAGACGCCGGTAGAGGTTAAGTAAAAGGGAATGATCAGATATGAGATAAGCGCTGCAACCGCAATATAGGCTACTTCGGTTTTATACCAGCTGCGTCCGTGATGAAAACGAAAGCGGACTCGGTAATCGCCGTATACAAAGCGCGAAACTCCATACGGTATAGCCAGGGCCAGAAGCAGCGCTGCCCCCATCACGGCCATATGCGAATAGCTTACGTCGGTGGTAATCGGGGTAATACCCAGGATCGCTAGAGCAATAACAATAAGCAACATGTCCTTGGCAAATAGCTTGTCTGCGAGCAATAGGCTGAACCCGGCCAGCAATAATAGACTCCAGCCCATCGGCTTAAGTTGCAAACCAATCAGCACCACCGCTGAAGTTAGCAAAAGACCAACGCTTATGTATCGAGCTATATTCAGCGGGTGTACCTAATTACGAATTACTGTTTCGAGCGGGTAAATACTAGGTAATGTTAGTGTCGGCCGGAACCTCGGCGATGATGATCTATACCTTCATCGTCACTACCATCTTCGTTGTCATTGAAGTCGTTGTTATCGTTAAAATCATGATCCATTGCATCATTATTATCGTCCGAGTTTACGTTCCCCGGCCCGCTATTTGAATTGGTAGTATTTGAAGCGTCTCCCCCCGTGGTATTGGTTTCGGTTGCTGGCTCATTACGCTCGATAGCTCCAGTGGATGCCCTTACATCAACTCGGGCACCATCTACAAACCTAACGCTGTAGACTAGCACACCATCTTCCGTCTCAAGCTCAACCTTTCTGATTGTACTCCCCGGATGCTGAGCCATTGCTATGCTTTTCGCACTAGTTAAAGTAATGGTTGGTGTTTGAGCGGTTGTCCGGTTTGCGTCATCGCCTCCATGGCGGACAATACTAGCCGAAACCGTCTTTTTTGCAGTTTGCTGTTGGACCGCTACGAACGTACCCGCTCCAAGCAATATGACCGCCACAGGCAAGATGAGCGGAAGATATGCAATGCCACGCTGATTCTTCAAATTCATAACTCAAGCCTCCCCCATTTATTGAAAAGTAGCACCAGTATACAGAATGTATTGTGCAAATGCACTATGCAAATTGCTAAGTAGGTTAGCGTTCCCAGAATTTGCGTATTATATCAAGAGCCAAGGTGGAAAGGAGAAATCCGGCAACCGGCACTACCGCCCCC
>DASVGB010000051.1:0-3261 GCA_036379755.1 Candidatus Saccharimonadia bacterium
AGCGAGTTCGAAAAGAAGTATATTGAATATGAGCAAAAAGCCGATCGCGGTGAAATCAAGACATTTAAGCGTATGCCGGCTAAAGAGTTGTGGCGCAAGATGATTACGATGTTGTTCGAAACCGGTCATCCTTGGATTACATTTAAAGATCCCTCAAATGTTCGCTCACCCCAGGATCACGTCGGCGTGGTACACAACTCCAACTTGTGTACTGAAATTACACTCAACACTTCGGCCGAAGAAACAGCGGTGTGCAACCTTGGTTCGGTAAACTTGGGTCGCCACATGACGAATGGCAAGCTTGATGAAGCTAAGATCGCCAAAACCGTTAAAACGGCTATGCGCATGCTCGATAATGTTATCGACTTAAACTATTACCCAACCGCTGAAGCCAAAAATTCGAACATGCGCCATCGTCCAGTGGGTCTAGGATTAATGGGCTTCCAGGATGCTTTGTATCTAGCCGATATGGACTTTGATAGCGATGAGACTGTCCGCTTTGCCGACTACAGTATGGAGTTAATTTCTTACCATGCAATTTTGACCTCGGCCGAATTGGCAGCAGAGCGCGGCGCCTATAGCAGCTTCGAAGGATCTAAGTGGGACAGAGATATCTTCCCGATTGACACCCTGAATCTTCTTGAGCAGGAGCGCGGCATGCCGATTGGCGTTATGCGTACCTCAAAGCTCGACTGGACGCCGGTTCGTGCAGCGGTTAAAAAGCACGGCATGCGCAACTCTAATACTATGGCAATTGCGCCTACCGCTACCATCTCCAATATTAGCGGTTGCTTTCCCTGTATCGAGCCAATCTACAAGAATCTCTATGTGAAAGCTAATATTAGCGGCGACTTTACCGTAGTGAATACCTACTTGGTTGAGGATCTCAAGAAGCTTGGTTTGTGGAATCAGACGGTACTGGAAGAGATAAAGCAGCATGACGGCAGTATTGGCGATGTATCGGTGATTCCGCCGCGGTTACGTTCGAAATATAAGGAAGTGTTTGATATTGATACCGAATGGCTGATTAAGGCTGCAGCTTATCGTGGCAAGTGGATTGATCAGAGCCAGTCTCTCAATATCTTCTATAATGGTACATCCGGCCGGCGCTTGGCTGAACTCTACATGTTGGCGTGGCACATGGGTCTTAAAACGACCTATTATCTCCGCACCCAAGCG
The DNA here is from genome assembly GCA_036379755.1 of Candidatus Saccharimonadia bacterium. Taxonomy (GTDB): domain Bacteria; phylum Patescibacteriota; class Saccharimonadia; order UBA4664; family SCTI01; genus JASLFZ01. Next base: position 1,180 of record DASVGB010000051.1, read on the forward strand.
GCCAGTACGATTGAAAAGAGCTCGGTAGCGTTGCAGCAGTCTCAGGCAGCCCCCATGGCTACCGCTGCCCAGCTTGTAGCACCAGTCCCGGCAGCCATGACATCAGGTGCTGCTCCGTCTGCACCGATTGTTGCGCCTCCCGCGGTACCTGTTGCTCCGATTGCCGCTCCAGTATCGACACCCCCAATGACCTCTCCCGCACCGGTAGCACCAAGTACTCCTTCAAGCTCGCCATTTGCATCTGCACCGGCAACACCTGTATCATCACAGGTACCACCCGTAGGGGCGGAGATGTCAATGGCTGTGGAACCGGTCTCACCCTCATTCGCGCCTAGCATGAGTTCAGGGATAGAACCAATCGGGTTCACAGCACCAACCAGCACTTTGGTAGCAGCAGCCCAGCCCAGCGCGCCTACTGTAACAATTGCTCGTCCGGAGGGGCAAGTAACCATTCTTTCGAGTAAGCCGGCCCCCAAGCTGTGCTTAATTGAAGATCCTGACTGCGAAGCCTGCCAATAAGAAAGAGGAACCATGGAAGAATCAATAAAGCCGCAAGCGGCAGCTCCGTCATCGCCGCAAGCATCTGCAATACAAAGAAAAACGCTGCTGAATGCTTCAGGCACCGATCCAAACAAGATTTTGCCCATCAAATACAACTGGGCCCGTGCGCATTATAAGAAAGGTGTTGCCAATAACTGGGTGCCGGAAGAAGTTCCAATGCAGGATGATATTGAACTGTGGAAACGGGCAGGGGGGTTAAGCGATGCCGAGCGGCGCTTAATTCTCTGGAACATGGGTTTCTTTTCAACCGCCGAGAGTCTTACTGCCAACAACATTGTTCTTTCGGTCTATAAGCACCTAACGAATCCGGAATGCCGCCAGTATTTGTTGCGCCAAGCTTACGAAGAAGCGATTCATACCGATACCTTTATTTATTGTTGCGACTCACTCGGGTTGAATCCGGACGAAGTGTACACCATGTATTTGACTATTCCGAATATTGCTGCCAAGGATGATTTTGTGGTCGACATGACTAAAAGTATTTTCAATGATAGCTTCAAGCCTGACTCGCCAGAAAATATTCAGCGTTACGTCCACGACTTAATTGGCTATTACGTAATCATGGAAGGCATCTTCTTCTACGCCGGTTTCGTAATGATGCTGTCGTTCAAGCGCCAGAACCGGATGGTTGGCGTAGGCACCCAGTTTGAATACATATTGCGCGATGAGTCGGTACACTTGGCTTTTGGTTCAGACTTAATTAATGGCCTGGTTGATGAGAACCCCACGATTTGGACGGCTGATTTTCAAAAAGAAATCACCGACAACGTTGTTAAAGCTGTTGAGCTGGAGCACGCATATGCCAAGGACTGCCTACCTGAGCCGCTACTCGGCTTGAATGAAAAAACGATTCGCCAGTATTTGGAATATATCGCCGATAGACGCCTGGAGCGCATTCGTTTAGCTAAGGTCTACGGAACTCCGAGCCCCTTTCCATGGATGAGCGAAATAACAGATTTAAAGAAAGAGAAAAACTTTTTTGAAACGACGGTTACTGAGTATCAGACCGGCGGTAATCTAGATTGGTAAAGGAGAGACAATGCCACAAGTAACAATTTTTTCGACCACGACCTGCAAGTACTGCAAGGAAGTTAAAGAGTTCCTAGCAACCCATAATCAGCCATATGAGGAAATTCTGCTGGATCTGCGCCCGGAGTTTATTCAAGAATCGGTATCATTGAGCGGCTCGCGCGGTGTTCCGGTTACTAAAGTTGTTCGTGACGACGGCAGTACGGTAGGCGTACTTGGCTGGGACCAGCCAGCACTAGAAGAAGCACTGCAACTAGCGTAAATAACTAGAGCAAGCCATAAGCCTCATAATATTGCCCATTGATTGGCCTCTATAAGGTATTAAAATCCCCTCTAGATAGTGAAAGTATAGAACAAAAATGATAGGGGGATCGGCTATGAGTTTTCGTGTGCGACTTTCCTTGGCCTCACTGGCGTTTACGGTAACATTAGGACTCATAGGTTTTATTGCCCCGGCAGTAGCCGACAAGGGTGGTAAGGGAGTTGGCCAAT
>DASVGB010000052.1:0-2469 GCA_036379755.1 Candidatus Saccharimonadia bacterium
TTTTCTGCTACATCTCCCAGTGGCATAACTTCTTCGGTTGAACCGTCGATTTGAATGTTGTTGCGGTCCATTATCATGGTTAGCTGACTCAACTTATAGTTACCGGCGAACAATACGGCCTCCCAGATATTGCCTTCATCAAACTCGCCGTCGCTCACTAAGCAATAAACCCGTTGCGATTTCTTTTTTTCCATTTTCAAAACTAAGGCCATACCGCTGGCGGCACTTAACCCCGACCCTAATGGACCGCTGGTGGTTTCAAGACCAAGTAGCTTAACCCGTTCCGGATGCCCTTGCAGGCGAGAACCGAATTTACGCAACGTCATAAGCTCATCTACTGGGAAATAGCCGGCTCGGGCCATAGTTGCGTAACGTACCGGTACGATGTGGCCATTGGAAAGAATTAGTCGGTCTCGCTCTGGCCAGTCCGGATTTTGTGGATCATGGTTCAGCACCTGAAAATACAGCGTGGCAAAGATGTCTGCCATTCCTAGCGGGCCGCCGGAATGCCCGCTGCCGGCTTCCACCAGCATTTCAATAATATCTAGGCGGATGCGGTTCGCAACTTTTTGAATTTCTTCAACGCTTTTCATGCAGCGGCTCCTGCTGCTGCCATAATTGATTCATAGGCGGCTTTAGGATCAGGCGAGTTTTGCAAAAAACCTCCGGAATAGAGAACATCTACGCCTTCCCGCACGATCAGAGCAGCGTTGCTACCGGAAACTCCCCCATCCACGCTTACTTCTAGACCGGGGTTAATAGCCCGCGCCTCCTGGGCACGACTCAATTGGTCTGCCTGGAACTCCCCGCCATTTTGCCCTAGTGTCCCGGTAAAAACTAGCAGATGGTCAACCTTCCCAAGCAACTGGCGAGCCGATTCTATCGATGTTGTCGACAGGACCGCCAAGCCGGCCTTGATGCCGAACGTACGAACCTGGTCAATCATCCTCTCCAAATTACCATCGGATTCGGCATGGAAAATAATTAAGGCGGGCTTCAAACTTAGGGCTGTTTCCAGTTCGGAAGCGGGATCCTTAAGCATCAGATGCAGGTCCACCTCTGTCTTCTCGCTACTATAAACATGTGCCATGCCGACGGTTTTATTCTCCGCAAACTGTCCGTCGCAGACATCAACATGAATACGCTTACTAATACTTTCAGCGGTAGCGAGCATCGAAGCATACTCTGCTGGCGTACTTGCCAATACGGTTGGAACAACGATTGCCATTTAACCGAATAGGTCCTCTATTTGACCTAGTCGCCGAACATGGCGCTCTTCGTTTGAAAATGGCTCTTTAATAAACGTATCGACAATATCCAAAGATGTATCAATATCGATCATATCGCCGGGCAAGCATAAAACATTGGCATTGTTGTCCTCGCGAGTCTTCTGAGCCACTTCCGGCGACCATGCCACCGCCGCCCGAATGCCGGCTACGCGGTTAGCGGCCATGGCCATACCCTGGCCGCCTCGACAAACCAATATGCCAAACACCGAGCCTTCTTCACCGAGGATTTTGGTAGCAACGGCATAGGCAAACTGCGGATAATCATCTGCCGGATCAAGTGTTTCCGCCCCGACATCTTCTACCTGATATCCCTGGTGTATCAAATGCTCGCGAATTTGATTCTTGTACTCAAATCCCCCATGATCGGCGCCAATGAACACGGCTGGCTTCATATGGTCTTGCCTACTTTCATCACCATTTCAACCAGCCGATTTGAATAACCCCATTCATTGTCATACCAAGCTACCACCTTTACCAGATTCCCCGAAACAACATTGGTCAGCTTAAGGTCAACAATTGCCGAATGGCTGTTGCCCACATAATCGCGCGATACCAACTCTTCGTCCGTAGCGGCCAAAACGCCCTTAAAGTTGGCTTCATGGCTGGCCTTCACCATAGCCTCATTTATTTCTTCAATCGTGGTAGCTTTTTTGGCAACGAAGGTAATGTCGCTCAAGCTCACCACTGGGGTGGGAACCCGAATGCTTAAGCCGTCAAAAATGCCCTTTAATGCCGGTAATGCCCGAGCTGCAGCTTTGGATGCGCCGGTCGTAGTCGGCACAATGTTTTCAGCGGCGTTGCGCGCTTCACGCAAATCTTTTGCCGGAGCATCTTGCAGGCGTTGGCTGGCAGTATAAGAATGAACAGTGGTCATGAGGGCTTTTTCAACCCCAACCGTTGCCTCCAATACTGCCATCACAGGTGTTATGCAGTTTGTAGTACAGGAAGCATTGGAGACAATCGTATCTTCGGCTGAAATATCCCCGTCATTTACGCCAATCACATAGGTTGGTACATCGTCTCCCTTGGCCGGCGCTGACAGCACCACACGCTTGGCACCGGCAGTTAAATGTTTGCCAGCGTCTTCGCGCTTTACAAAAAAGCCGGTACTTTCAATGACGACGTCAACATCAAGATCTTTCCAAGGCAACAAAGCTGGATCCTTTTCGGCATACACTCA
>DASVGB010000053.1:0-3607 GCA_036379755.1 Candidatus Saccharimonadia bacterium
AAAGCGGATCGATGGGCCGGCCATTTCCTTAAAACCAGCTAGCTCGCTGCCGTCACCGATAACCGTCAGGGGGAGGTTGAGCTGACTGCATGCCTGCACCGCCAAATCGATCCGCTTATAGGGAATCAGCCGTGAAACTACCACAAATCCGCTGCGTGGCCCATGATGCACCTTGAAGCGCTGGGTATCAATCGGCGGGTTAATAACGGTTGAGTCGCGCCGGTAGTATTTTGCAATCCGCTGGCAGACGTATTTGGAATTAGCAATGAATGCATCCACCCGTTGGGCGGCGGCAAAGTCCCAGATTCGCATGCGCTTTACCATGCCGGGCATTACCAGCCGCACCAGAGGTGAAAGCACGCCGAACCCGGTATTCTTACGATACGAGGCGTAATCGCTCCAGTAGTAGCGGGTTGGGGTGTGGCAGTATGAGATGTGTAGAGTTTCCGGCTTGGTAATAATTCCTTTGGCTTCAGCACTGGAAGACGAAATCACGACATCGTAGCCGCTAAAATCAAAAGCCTCGAAAGCTAAGGTGCGCAACCACGGGAAAAGTTGGTGTTTGGTTTGAGCCAACGGCCAGCGCTGCAAAAAGGAGGTGCGTACGTCTAGCCCGGCAAACTGCGGTAAAGCCTCTGCATTAAAAACCGAGGTATAAATTGGCGCGTCCGGATAGGCTTGGTGCAGCGCCCAAACCACCCGCTCGCCTCCCCCTTGGTTGGTCAGCCAATCGTGAACAATGGCAACCTTGGGCTTAGCCATTTAATGGGCCCCTTGACGGGTCAGCACGATCACAATGGTGCGCGCAATGATCTTAATATCCAACCAGAGACTCCAGTTTTCGATGTAGTAAATATCCAGCTTCACCCGCTCGTCATAACTGACGTCACTGCGCCCCGAAACCTGCCAGAGGCCGGTAAGGCCGGGCTTGAGCGATAATAAGGTTGGCCGACCGGTGCCGTAACGTTCTAGCTCCTGAGCTACAATCGGACGCGGACCCACCAGGCTAATATCGCCCTTTAAGATATTAAATAGCTGAGGCAGTTCGTCGAGACTGGTCCGGCGCAGGAAAGCCCCTATCCGGCTCACCCGCGGATCGTCTTTTACTTTTTGATTGCGCGCAAACTCTTCAACCAGATCAGGCCGGTCAAGAGCGGTGAAAATTTCCACCTCAGACTTACCTTTATACGTATCTCCGGTGTTAAAGAGCTGTCTCATTGAACGAAATTTATGGATACGAATCGACTTCCCGACGCGGCTCAATCGGGTATGGCTATAAAACACCGGGCCCGAATCAGTGAGTTTAATAAGAATGGCAATGAGCAAGAATAAGGGGGACAAAATAATCAGACCCGCCACTGCCGCAACCACGTCAAAAAGCCGCTTTACTATCCTCCCCCATCCGTCTAACGGTGTCTGCTTCATTGCCACCATCGGCATGCCGGCAAGCGTGCCGAGTTCGGAGTGCGTCGCAAACAGCCCAAACTGATTCGGCACAAACCGGTAGGTAATATGGTTCGTAGCGGCATATTCGACAATCTCAAAAACCTCATCCGGCTCCAGCGACGAATCAGCTTGAATAAATTCATCAACCTTAGCCCCATCAAGGCGATTTAAAAGATTGGTGAGCGACAGATCGACCCGGAACGGTTTCATGCGTTTTTGGGCGCCTTTGGCGGTATCAACCACCCCCACGATCTCGTATCCGGAACGGTCAGCCAACTTAAGCGCATCGGCCAGCTGCTGTGCTAGCACCCCGCTGCCAATAATTACTACCCGGTATAAGCCAATGCCTTTACGGAACAGGCTGCGCTGCACCGCCCGCACTAGCAGACGCCCGACGACCACGGTAATCAAACTCAGACCGTAGGCGTACACTGGAACCGCCTTCGAAGGGAAAATCGGTGTTTTGCTAATGAAGTCCAGAACAATCATAAACATTACACCTGATGAGACGGCCACGAAGATGGCTTTAAGCTCCCATAGCCGGCCGCGCTGGCTGGAAAGGTTATAGAGACCGTTAATCGCGAAGAATAATATCCAAACCGGAATAACCAATAGGAATATCTGCAGGAAGAATTCAATGCCCAGCGGATACGCTACCGGCCGATCATCAAGAAAAACCCGCCAGGTATAGGCGGCGATAAAGGCAGACAGTATCGCAATAAAATCGATGGGCAGCAGTAAAAGACTGAAAAATAGCTCGCTTCGTTTACGCATGGGTTATATCTGTCATTACGGTAAGCATTTTACACCAAAAAAGCCTCCGTTAGGAGGTCTTTTTGGTTAAGGTTGCCTGTAAGCCGGATTCTGTCCCCCGCGATGCTCGCGGGTGTATGGCCATCTATCTTGCCATAATGTTGCCATCATGGTCATGCGGCTCGTACGCTGATTGGAGCGAGTACTCCCCTGTTTCCAGGTAAATCAGCAGCCTTGCAGCGGACGGGGTTTACCTCCCTCCCATGTCACCATGAGAGGCTGTGGGCTCTTACCCCACTCGTTTCACCCTTACCTCAGCAAGCTGAGGCGGTCTCGTTTCTGTGGCACTTTCCCTAGGCTTGAGCGACGCTGTTTTCTCGAGAGAAACACCGGCGCTTACTCCCGGTTGCCGTTAACAACCGTCCTTACTCTATGCTGTCCGGACTTTCCTCTGGTGGTTTAAGCCAGCGGCCATCCGGCAACCTTAAGTCCCGTTATCATAGCAAAAACGAGGCTAAAGCTCAAGCAATAAGACGCTATTTGCGGGTGTATGACTTGAGGACTTACTTCATTGAGCCCGTTTAGTGTCCCAAGGATACTAGTTTCGGATTAATTTTCAGTTAAAAACGCGCCGGAATAGTATCCTTGGAATACTATTCTGCAAAAACACTAGTATGGCTACAATTAAGTGCCAGTGCCAAGCAGCTAGATCTTAATGAACCCCTCAGTTTGCAGTTTGAAGAGCTTAGCATACAGCCCGCCCGGCTTAACTGCCAAATCCTCATGGATGCCGCGTTCAACAATTTTACCGCCGCGCAGTACCAGGATCTGATCGGCACGCATAACGGTGCTCAGGCGATGAGCAATGACTACGGCGGTACGGTCTTTCATAAGGTCGGATAAACCGGCCTGCACATAGCGCTCGCTTTCAGAATCCAGCGCACTGGTAGCTTCATCCAGAATGATCAAATCGGGCTGCTTTAAAATGGCGCGGGCAATCGCCACACGCTGCTTTTCACCCCCGCTCAACTTAATCCCCCGCTCGCCTACCAGGGTGTTGTACTTTTCCGGCAATTTCTCTATGAATTGATCGGCATGGGCTTGCTCGGCGGCGGCCCGCACGTGCACTTTGGTAGCGCGGGGGTTAGCGAGCTGCAAGTTTTGCTCCACACTGTCATTAAACAGTGCCACATCTTGCATCACCATGCCGATATGCTGCCGTATCGACTCACCGCTAAAGTGCTCAATCGATTCGTCATTAATCAGAATGGTGCCTTCGGTCGGCTCATAGAACCGCAGCATTAACTTGGTAATCGTAGTCTTGCCGGTACCGCTAGGGCCTACGAGAGCGAGCGTTTGACCGGCCTCAAGCCTAAAACTGACATTATGCAGCACCTTGCGGCTTTTA
>DASVGB010000054.1:0-3850 GCA_036379755.1 Candidatus Saccharimonadia bacterium
CCAAAGTTAAAAGCGGACCAAGCGAAGACGATTGGTATCGGTTGCGGATCTGTGAATCGGGAAATAATTACGCTAATAAGCACAACAGCTTGTACCGTGGTGCTTATCAGTTTTCTTACGCTACATGGAAAACGGTGGGCGGTAGCGGTGATCCGGCTGACGCCGCGCCAGCTGAGCAGGACATGCGGGCAGTGATGCTCTTTAATCGCAGTGGCTGGTCGCAGTGGCCGGTGTGCGGCCGGTATCTCCGCTAATAACCGGTGTTAGGTGCGCATGCTTCCGCGACGGAACATGTTGACGATTGCCAGTAACACGACGGCGCCTAAGATAGCGACTATCAGGCTGTAGAAATTAAAGCCGGTTGTACCGCTGGCACCGAGGGCTTGCATAAGGTAGCCTCCCAGGATAGCGCCAATAATCCCTACGATCACGTTACCGACAGCACCCTGTTCTTGGTCGGTTCGCATAATGATGGAAGCGATCCACCCTGCTAGCCCGCCAAATACAATCCACGCTACTATACTCAACAAATCCATTAGACCCTCCCTTCACTTAACTTATTTACTATAACCTTTAGATTACCTGAGCGCTCCAATTGCTTCATGGGTAAAATTACTAATTATTGGCCGGTATACGGGCAGTAAATCCGCTTTTTTGTATAATCCGGGGTTTCGTATCAGGTAGGTTAGAATAGAGGCATGGATTTAAGCAATATAGATGAGTTGCGTGGAGCATTACAGCTAGCGGGTTTGCGCCCGCGCAAGGGCCTGGGGCAGCATTTTCTGGTGAACCGGCAAAGCCTGGAAGCGGTTATGGCGGCCGGCAAGCTTACACCGAACGATACTGTTGTAGAGATTGGGCCGGGATTAGGCGTGATGACCGCTCCCCTTGCCGAACGGGTTAAACAGGTTGTGGCGGTGGAAACTGATGGGGTGCTGGTAGCACTATTGCGGCGCCATCTTCCGAAAAATGTAGAGATTATCCAAGCCGATATTATGCGGTTCAATTTAAATCAGTTGCCGGCAGGCTATAAGGTAGTGGCCAATATTCCTTACTATCTAACTTCAGCAATTACCCGGCTGTTAACCGAGGCCGAAAATCGGCCAACGGTGGTCTCCTTGCTGATGCAAAAAGAGGTAGCCGAGCGGATAACGGCGCAACCCGGGAAGATGAGTATCCTAGCCCTAAGCGTTCAATATTACGGGCAGCCGCGTTTGCTTGAAACGGTTGAGCGCCACAAGTTCTGGCCGCCTCCAAAGGTTGATTCGGCGGTGCTGCAGATTGAAATGTACGACAAGCCGCTGTTCGAAGCCGACCGCTCAAAACTTTTCCATCTCATAAAAGCTGGTTTCGGAGAAAAGCGTAAAATGTTAAAAACCAGCTTGGCCGGCGGCTTGAATATTGAGGTTTCATTATCTATTGAATTGCTTTGGCTGGCCTCGCTGGATTTGACCGCCCGCGCCCAGGAGCTTGCCTTGGATGATTGGAGGCGGCTGTACAATGCGGCGATTAAGCGGTTGGTGCTGTAGGCCCTTCTTAAGATAACCGGCATAGACGGTCAACCTGATTTTCGCTACACTAGCCCTATGTCAAAATTTTACCTTACGACTCCCATTTATTATGTGAACGACTTGCCACACATTGGCACGGCTTACACGACGATTGCGGCTGATGTGCTTGCCCGATACCATCGTCAGCAAAATGATGAGGTTTTGTTCGCAACCGGTTCGGATGAAAATGGCCAAAAGATTGTTCAGGCCGCCGAAAAGGCTCATCAAACCCCGGCTGAATATGTCGATACAATGGCCAAATCATGGCAGCAAACCTGGGATCAACTCGGCATTAGCCACGATCGATTCATTCGGACAACCGATAAAGACCATATTGCCGGCGTCCGCGCATTTATTGCTGCGGTTCAAGCCTCGGACGATATGTACAAAGGCGTCTATGAAGGCCTGTATTGCGTAGGCTGCGAGGAATTTAAAAAAGAGTCCGATTTGGTAAATGGCCACTGTCCAGAGCATCCCAATCAAGAATTAGAGCACATCAAGGAGGATAATTATTTCTTTAGACTCAGCAAGTACCAAGACCAACTGCTGCAGCATATTGAGGCGAATCCGAATTTTGTGCAGCCGGAAAGCCGCCGCAACGAGGTAATACAGTTTATTAAGCATGGCCTAGAAGATTTTAGTGTCTCGCGGCCCAACAAGGGGTGGGGTATTCCCTGGCCGGACGACAAGGACCAGGTGGTTTACGTTTGGTTTGATGCCTTGGTTAACTACTTGGTGGTAGCCGGCTATCCGAATGATGCTAGCAAATGGTGGCCGGCAGATCTTCATTTAGTGGGCAAGAACATTATTAAGTTCCATTGTGTGTACTGGCAAGCCATGCTCATGAGTGCCGGTTTGCCGCTTCCTCAGCGAGTGTTTGCTCACGGCTTCTTTACGGTTGACGGCCAGAAAATTTCAAAATCCCTCGGTAATGCCATTAATCCGGTTGAGCTGGCCGGCACCTACGGGGTAGATGCTTTGCGCTTCTATTTGTTGCGTGAAATTACTTTTGGCGGCGACGGCGAGTTCAGCCATGAGCGTTTTCGCCAAGTGTATCAATCCGAACTGGCCGATGATTTGGGAAACGCTGTGCAGCGGGTAGCTTCGATGATTGGACGCTACCTGGGTGGTACTATAAGCGAGGTGCCAAAATCAGGGCATGACGTAGGTTTGGTGCATCAGGCTATGGCAGAGCTGCGCCTCGATAAAGCCCTGGATGAGCTTTGGGTGCATGTTCGCAGCATCAACCAGTATATTGAGCAGGAAAAGCCGTGGGAGCTGGCAAAAACCGATCCCAACCAGCTAACTCTGGTATTACAGCAATCAGTTGCCGATCTTTTGCATGTTGCCGAGCTACTCTTACCCTTTATGCCGGCGACAGCTCAGCGGATTGCCCAGACATTTGCAGGGGGGCAGGTGCATCCGGAAGTCGGTATTTTATTCCCCAAATTTGATGAGGCTCCCGCCAAGTAGGTCCTTTTGGTTTTGATTGATACCCATGCTCACATTCATTTTGATAGTTTTGCCGGACAGGTAGATGCAATGCTTCACCGTGCTTTTGAGGCTGGGGTAGAACAGATGATTACCGTCGGAGTGACCACAGCTGATAGTCGCAAGGCGGTGGACTTGGCCTCTACCTATGAAAATGTTTGGGCAGCAGTTGGCATTCACCCCCATGATGCGGGAGAAGCTTCCCAGGGCATTGATTATTTGCGGGACTTGGCTGGACGGCGGAAGGTAGTGGCGATTGGCGAGTGTGGGCTGGACCAGGTTAAGTCGCAAACCACTGCCGAGGAGCAAGAGAAGGCCTTGCGCTTACAGATTGAGTTAGCGCAGGAGCGTAAACTGCCGTTAATTTTTCATATCCGCGAGGCATTTGAGCCTTTCTGGGCAATTATCGATGACTATCCGGACGTAAGAGGGGTGGTTCATAGCTTTAGCGCCACACGGAAAGAGGCCGAACAGGTGATCGAGCGGGATATGCTCTTGGGCATTAACGGCATTGTTAGCTTTCCCAAAAGCCAGGATCTAGGCGAGGCGGTCAAATATCTGCCAAGTACACATTTACTCTTGGAGACGGATTGCCCTTTCTTAAGTCCAGTACCATTTCGCGGTAAAACTAATGAACCGGCCAGAGTAACCAACATTGCCGAAAAAATAGCGGAACTGCGCGGCGAAACGCTGGCTACCGTGGCAGCGTACTCGACGGCGAATGCCAAGCGGTTATTCAGCCTATGAATACGTATGGATATTTGGATTATGCTGCTGCTACGCCGATTGATCCTCGGGTTACAGAGGTT
>DASVGB010000055.1:0-2944 GCA_036379755.1 Candidatus Saccharimonadia bacterium
CCCAACCGGAGGAACCATGTTTGGCACCGAGTCGATTAAAGCCGCCTACGGTACCGGGAAGGGCTCAATTGTGGTACGGGCGGTTGCCACTATTGAGGAGGACAAGAAGGGCAATCAGCAGATTGTCGTTACTGAAATTCCCTATCAGGTAAATAAGGCCACCTTAGTCGATAAAATTGCTGAGTTGGCTAAAGATAAGCGTATCACCGGAATTAGCGATTTACGCGATGAAAGCAACCGTAATGGTATTCGGATTGTGGTTGAGCTCAAGCGCGACAGTTATCCTAAGAAAATCTTGAACCAGCTCTACCGTCTCACGCCGATGCAGGGGGCATTCCACGTAAATATGCTGGCTCTAACCGATAAAGGCCGCCAGCCTCGCGTAATGACGCTGGAAATGATGCTGCAGGAATTTATTCAGCACCGTCAGAACGTGGTGCGGCGTCGTACAGAGTTTGAGCTTGGTAAAGCTAAAGACCGGGCTCACATTCTTGAAGGTCTGAAGATTGCGCTTGATCATATTGACGAGGTAATTAAAACGATTCGAGCCAGCCGGACAACTGAAATCGCTGAATCCAACTTGATAAAGCAGTTTAAGCTAACGGTTATTCAGGCGAAGGCTATTTTAGCGATGCAGCTGCGCCGCCTCACCGGTTTGGAGCGCAAAGAGATTGAGGATGAGCTGGCCGAGCTACGGAAGCTGATTGCTGCGCTAGAAAAAATTCTAGGCGATGAAAAAGAAATTCTGCGGATCATTAAAGAGGAATTGACCGAACTCAAAGAAAAGCATGATAATCCGCGCCGTACCCAGATCGTGGCTTCTGAACTAGGTAAATTCAGCGAAGAGGAGCTGGTGCCCAATGAGCAGGTTATTATCACCCTGACCCAGGGGAACTACATCAAGCGGATTCCAGCCAATACCTACAAGTCCCAAGGCCGTGGCGGCAAAGGCATTATGGGCATGACCACTAAGGAAGAGGATGTAGTGGAGCACTTGGTCTTAACTCATAATCATGACTTTATCCTCTTCTTTACCAATAAGGGCCGGGTTTTCCGCCAGAAGGTATATGAAATCCCAGCGGCCTCTCGTACCGCTAAAGGCCAGGCAATCATTAATCTATTACAGCTTGGACCGGATGAGGTTATAACCTCGCTCAACACCTTTAATACCGCCAGTGCCGGCAAATACCTATTTATGGCTACCAAGAACGGGACCGTTAAGAAGACCGCCTTAGCCGATTATGCCAATGTGCGCGCCAACGGCTTAATTGCGATTAAGCTGGATGAGGGCGATGAACTGCGCTGGGTCAAGCAAACCTCTGGTACAGATGAAATCATTATGTCTACAGCTCTGGCCCAGGCTATTCGCTTTAAGGAATCCGATGCCCGCCCAATGGGCAGGGCAACCCGGGGAGTTCGCGGGATTCGTTTGCGTCCCGGCGATCAGGTTGTGGGTGTTGATTTGGTGCAGCCCGGAAGTAAACTCCTGGTTATTATGGAAAATGGCTACGGCAAGCGGACATCGGTGGATCAGTTTTCAACGCATGCTCGCGGCGGTGTGGGTATAAAGGCCGGCGTGGTTACCGCTAAAACCGGCAAAGCGCTGGATGTCCGGGCACTTGAAAATGATGATGAAGACCTGGTCATTATTTCCTCGAGCGGACAGGTTATCCGACTGCCTATTAAAACCGTATCCTTGATTGGTCGGGCAACACAGGGTGTGCGCATAATGCGCTTAAAGGATAGCGATAAAGTTGCATCAATTGCGCTTATTGGCGAATCAAAGCTTGAACTGGAAATTGGCGTTGATGGCGAATTTGAATCAAGCGATGAAGCCGAAGCCGAAACTGATGCTCGGCCAGCCTCCCCCCCAGCATAAGCTTTTTCCATTTTTTTAAGTAATCATCAAAAACCCTCGTATGAAACACAGAAGAGGGTTTTTGGCTATACGAAGCCTAATATGCTAATGCTTACACCGCTTAAATAATTGGTCATAATTACAAAAATATTAAATTTTTATAAATACCTTTTGTTATTTTAACGGTATTGGTTCCTGATGATAAGGCATATGCTGTTTACATAGATTAAGTAAGTGATGTTAAGGAGGCCCTTGTAGCTAAGGGACTTTGGTGGAGCCAGAACGTATGCCGCAACGCTTGCTGCTAAAACTCGGGGTTATTTTCCTGGCTGGTGCCATGGGGAGTGGTGCCGCCTTGGCGAGCGAAGAGGGGAGTCCCGCCGCCACAACCAGTCCGGGCGTGAGCGCTGAGCAGCAAAGCGCGCAGGATGTTGTAATCACTACATCGGATGATGCCGCCATTACGGTTTCATCGACTACCTCTCAGAGCCAAAGTGTGGTTGGCTCTAGCCAGTCAAGCACCGATGCGGGTTCGGCAGCCGCGGTTTCAGCAGGAGCAGGGCTTGAAGCAACCGCTAGTGATCTCGAAGCAAAATCTGCTGTGCTTAATGATGACACATTATCAGGAACACCCGTACATGGCGCCTCAAGCCTAAGCGGGGGATTCACGTCTGCGGGTGCCGAAAAGCCTTCCGTTCAAGCAGCGGCAGGAGCAAAGGCCGAGAACCAGGTTCGTGTTGCTCTTGCTTGGGCAGCCTATCAAATGGTGACGCGGAATGTTGCGGCTTTACAGCCCATTGCACCTATTGAGTTGACTCCACTATCTACCGGTAGTAATCTTCCCGCTCTTCCTCAAAATCCTACTGGCTGGCTCGGCGATCTGAGAGTACTCTTAACCTCAAGCCTGCTCCCGCTACTCGGTGAATTGGTTAGTCAGCCGGGAAGCATGGCATCAGCCGTAACGCTGTTGTCATTGAAGTTAATCTTATTGATACTTTTGGTGATTGCAGCTTCTCTGTTACTTCTTGATTTTTACACGGCACGTTTGCGCCGCTCGGGATATACCGATGCAGCGCGTAGCGACGC
>DASVGB010000056.1:0-2362 GCA_036379755.1 Candidatus Saccharimonadia bacterium
AAATCTTAGAGATGGGTGTCGATACGTTCAACGCTGCCGCAAGAGCCAGCGTGTTCAAGTACAAGTCAGAGTGGGAGGATTTCATGCGGCGCTTAGGACGTTGGGCTGACATCGAAAACTCCTATGCGACCATGGACGACGACTACATTGAAAGCGTCTGGTGGGTAATGAGTCGGTTGCACCAAAAAGATCTGGTGTATCGCGGTTTTCGTTCCAGTCCGTACTGTCCGCGCTGCGCCACCCCGCTTAGTAATTTTGAGGTAAATCAAAACTACAAAGATAATGTGTCAGACCCGAGTGTATATGTGAAGTTTCAGGTTGAGGGTGACGAAAAGACCTCGCTACTAGCGTGGACCACTACGCCGTGGACTCTGCCGGCAAACGCTGCCTTGGCGGTTAAGGCTGACGCCGACTACGTGACGGTGGCGATGACTCATGACGGTGACGGCTGGGTGAAGGGCGAACGACTCATCCTGGCTAAAGGCCGCATTGGCGAGCTCGATTTACGCAAAGCCGAGTATAGGATAGTCGAAACGCGGCAGGGGAGCGAGCTGGTTGGTACGAAGTACCGCCCGTTGTATCCCAGACTAGTTGAGCAGCGTTTGCTTTCTGACATCGAACGAGAAAAGGTACACAAAGTGTACCGGGATGATTCGGTCAGCTTGGAAGATGGAACCGGTATTTTACATGTGGCGCCGCGCTACGGTGAAACCGATCTTGAACTTGGCCTGCGCGAGGACCTGCCCTTGATAGAGAGCGTAGACGGTAATGGTTTAATGAGCGCCTACCTTAAGGATATCGAAGATCCGTTCCTGGCTACTATTGCCGGCATGTTTTTCAAGAAAGCCGACAATCACATTATTGAAGACCTCGCCAAACAACACCGGATTTTTGCCGCCGAAACTTTCGAGCACACCTATCCATTTTGCTGGCGCTGCGAAACCCCTCTGATGTATTTCGCCCTCCCAAGCTGGTATATCAAGGTTAGTGAGCTGCGCGGGCAGCTGGTAGGTAACAACGATCAGATTAATTGGATTCCCGAGCATATTAAGGTCGGCCGTTTTGGTAAATGGCTGGCCGACGCCCGCGATTGGAACTTTTCCCGAAATCGTTTTTGGGGGGCGCCGCTGCCGATTTGGGTAAACGACCACAATAGTGAAGACATTATCGTGGTGGGGAGTCTGGATGAACTGCGTAAGCTTAGCGGCCACACCGGCGAATTTGACCTGCATCGTCCTGGCATTGATGAGGTAGTGATTAAACGTGACGCCAAAACCTATCGCCGCACCGAAGAGGTGTTTGATTGCTGGTTTGAGTCCGGTTCGATGCCCTATGCCCAGGATCACTGGATGGGTGGCCAGAGCGGGGAGGAGCTGGCGCCGCATTTTCCGGCTCAGTTTATTGCCGAGGGAGTCGATCAGACCCGCGGCTGGTTTTACACCTTGCATGTACTTGCCACCGCCTTGGTCGATAAACCGGCATTTGAAAATGTGGTCGTAAACGGGCTCGTGTTAGCCGCCGACGGCAAAAAACTGAGCAAGCGTTTGCGCAACTATCCCGATCCATCTGAAATTTTTGCAACCTCCGGCGCCGACAGCCTGCGCTTTTTTCTGATGAGTAGTCCGGTGGTAGGGGGCGAAGATGTGCGCTTTTCGGCGCAAGCCGTCAGCGAAGTAAACCGCAATGTCTTTACCCGTTTGTGGAATGTGCATAGCTTCTTTTCAACGTATGCCGAGATCGATAAATGGCAGCCGGAGAAAGAGTTGAGGGAGCCGAAATCGGATAATGTGCTCGACCAATGGCTGCTGGCTCGGCTGAACCAAGTTATAGCCGAGATGACAGAGCAGGCTGATAATTACCGGATTGCTTCGGCGGTCCGGCCGTTGCGCGACTTTATTGATGACCTATCCAACTGGTACGTTCGTCGCAGCCGCCGCCGATTCTGGAAGAGCGAAGATGATGGCGACAAGGCTTCCGCATACGCTACATTACATTACGCGATGGTCCGCACTAGCCAGCTGCTGGCCCCGTGGAGCCCGTTTATCTCCGATAAGCTCTGGCGAGAGCTGACGGTAGGCATGGATGTGCCCGCTTCGGTACATTTGAGTGACTGGCCAGAAGCGGGTGAGGTAAACAGCCTGGTCGTTTCGGATATGAATAATGTCAGGCAGATTGTAAATGAAGGGTTAGCTGCCCGTGCGAAAGCAGGTATTAAAGTAAGACAGCCCTTGAACGCTATCACGGTTACCGGCAATGTCACCCTTAGTCCCGAGTCACGCGAGATTGTCGCTGATGAGCTTAACCTTAAATCAGTTAATATGACGGTTAAGGATCTGGAAGACGGGGTAAAATATGGGCCAAT
>DASVGB010000057.1:0-7670 GCA_036379755.1 Candidatus Saccharimonadia bacterium
TCTCCCTTGAGTTAGGCGCTCCGGATCCAGGGCTCAAGTGAAGCACCCTGATAGTTGAACCGACAGACCCGATTCCAGGCCTTGACCCGCTCATCGTGATGGTCCTCCGAACGCAAGGGCAAGCAGGTCAACTCCATGTAATGCTTGAAGTCGATGATCGGCTCCGAAGAACTGAGCATGATGCTGATCAGGAGCGCCTCGTAGAGAGCAATCCCGCCTTCGGTATCGCTCGTGCCGCCAGAGAAGGCGATTTGGCTCAACCGATCCTTCGCAGCCTCCAGCTGCGCCAACGAGCCATCGTCCGAGGGTATGGCGATCTGCCACTGAAACGGTTCCGCTGCCGACATGTTCCCTTCCCTTCCACAAGTTGGACGAAGTGACGTAAACTTTAGCGAATCGATACCTGGGTGTCAAGCATACCGAAGCATGCTTTAGAGGGGACTTTCTACCCGCTTTGCATTGGCAATATATGCTAACAGTTTTTCGGCATCATCCTTGCTGATATCCGCTGCCCCATCATCCAGGTCTAGCACCAGCCTATAGGGATGTTCAATAGTATCGGTATGCTCAGACCCATACGTGGCATGTACCATATCTCCGGTGAATCTTCCGGTTGCAGTATCGAACGCCGGCTCTTCCAGGTATATTTCGACTGAATCGTCATCGGCCGAGTTCATTGCCAATGTCAACGTTACGTTCCCCGGGCTGTCGGGGTTTTGGACGACCTCAAACTTGGCAATTTTTTCATTCGACCCATCGCCTTCGACCGTTGAGACATCTTGCAATTTTTCTTTAATAGCGGTCACAAGACTGCTTACCGTTTCCGGCGCAGCCACCTCCTTCTCGAAAACCGGAAGCTGCGAATCCAGAGATTCAACCGATTTATCTTCAAACCTGGGTTTCGGGTTTTCCATAATAGGCAGTATATCAGCTTCACTCATAAGGGACTATAACGCAAAGAGACGCTCTTTTCAGGGCGTCTCTTTGATAATCCGGCACTGTGCTACTTTCCCGCTAATGCAGTATCATCGCCGCAGATGAGCTTAACTTCGGTGTTCGGGATGGGAACCGGTGTGACCTCACCGCTAAAAGCACCGGGCACCGACCTGAAAGCCCAAATACTTCTTCTCGAATGCCTACTATGCATTCTGATCTATGATCAGACGATATGTGGAGGCAGGGAAGAACGTATTTGTACGCTTTCAGAACACTACCCGAAACTCTTAGAGAGTTCGGATGTAACTTTTTTTGGTACATGGCTATTTTATAAGCCACAAATCGCTAGTCAAATCACGTAGTAAAAAAGTCAATGGACCGATTAGTACACCTCGGCTGAACGTATTACTACGCTTACACCTAGTGCCTATCAACCAGATAGTCTTTCTGGGGTCTCATGGGGAAATCTTATCTTGGAGATGGCTTCGTGCTTATATGCTTTCAGCACTTATCGCAACCGAACTTAGCTACCCGGCAATGCCGTTGGTACGACAACCGGTACACCAGAGGTTCGTTCATCCCGGTCCTCTCGTACTAGGGACAAACCTCCGCAAATTTCCTTACGCCCACACCAGATAGGGACCGAACTGTCTCACGACGTTCTGAACCCAGCTCGCGTACCCCTTTAATTGGCGAACAGCCAAACCCTTGGGAGCTGCTTCACCCCCAGGATGGGACGAGCCGACATCGAGGTGCCAAACAGCGCCGTCGCTGTGGACGCTTGGGCGCTATAAGCCTGTTATCCCCGGGGTAGCTTTTGTCCGTTGAGCGCTGCCGATTCCACTTTCTTGCAGAATAAATTCTACAGTGAGACAGCGGATCACTAGCTCCTGCTTTCGCACCTGCTCGGCTTGTAGGCCTCGCAGTCAAGCTGACTTATGCGCTTGCACTATCGATACGATTTCCATCCGTACCTAGTCAACCTTTGAACGCCTCCGTTACTCTTTAGGAGGCAACCGCCCCAGTTAAACTACCCACCAGACACTGTTCCTGAACCGGAACAAACGGGCAAACAATTTAACATAAGCATTGTGCGAAAGACTTTAAAACTACTAACAAGGGTTAGTTTTAGTAATTGGGTGTTGGTGCGCTGGCGCGTCGCTTCAGGCTGAAACAGCTTGAAGCATACGCTTTCGCAACCAAACCAATCACTAACTAACTCTTACGTGTTGCTTTTTTTACAATGCTTATGCTTGCTGAAGAATGCAATCTTTTTCTATTCGATGTCTACGCAATCTGTTCTATGAACAGACGTTATGTGACAGCAAAGAAAAATGATTGATCTCACAGCTTTGTCCGCTTATTGCGGTCCAGGTTAGGACAAGGTTGCAGTAAGGGTGGTATTTCACTGGCGACTCCACCGAAGCTAGCGCCTCGGCTTCAAAGTCTCCCACCTATGCTACACATACAACAACCCAGCCCAATGCCAAGCTGTAGTAAAGCTCCACGGGGTCTTTCCGTCTTGGTGCGGGTAAACGGCATCTTTACCGCTATTGCAATTTCACCGAGTCCCTTGCTGAGACAGTGCCCAGATCGTTACGCCATTCGTGCGGGTCGGAACTTACCCGACAAGGAATTTCGCTACCTTAGGACAGTTATAGTTACTGCCGCCGTTTACCGGGGCTTCATGTCGCAGCTCTCACCGCTCTACTTAACCTTCCGGCACCGGGCAGGCGTCAGTCCGTATACATCCACTTTCGTGTTGGCACAGACCTGTGTTTTTGCTAAACAGTCGCCTGGGCTCTTTAGCTGCGGCTGACATTGCTGCCAGCAGACCTTATCCCGAAGTTACGGTCGCTATATTGCCGAGTTCCTTAGCAAGGGTTCTCTCGTTCATCTTAGTCTACTCGACTCGAGCACCTGAGTCGGTTTGCGGTACGGGCGGCCACGGTTATTACATATGTAAGCTTTTCTGGTCGGCTTGGGTGGCCCGAATTCACCTTTTTAGGGGCGTTTTATTCACGCTTCGGTCTCAGCACCCCGCATTCGAGATATGTCGCTTCGCGACAATTACTCCAATGCAAAGTGCTGAGCCCTAGACGCTTAAACGGATATAACCAAAAATCCGCTCGGATTACCATGCCGCGCACTACATACAACACCGTTGCCGGTACGGGAATATTAACCCGTTGTCCATCGCCTACGCTACTCGCCTCGGCTTAGGCCCGACTAACCCTGGGACGATAATCGTTGCCCAGGAAACCTTGCTCTTACGATGTGCAGGATTCTCACCTGCATTATGGTTACTCATTCCAGCATTCTCACTTCCCTGCGCTCCACCAGTCCTTCCGGACTGGCTTCAATGCCCAAGGAACGCTCCGCTACCACGCTTGCATTGCTGCAGCATCCGTGTCTTCGGTAGTATACTTAGCCCCGTTATATTTTCCGCGCAGAGTCACCATTGACCAGTGAGCTGTTACGCACTCTTTAAATGCATGGCTGCTTCTAAGCCCACATCCTGGTTGTTTATGCGTCTCCACATCGTTTCCCACTGAGTATACATTTAGGGACCTTAGACGACGGTCTGGGCTGTTTCCCTCTTGAGCGACGAGCTTAGCCCCGCCGTTCTGACTGCCACGGTAGTTCACTTCGGTATTCGCAGTTTGACAGGGGTGGGTATCCTTTCGGACCCCAGACCCAATCAGAGCTCTACCCCCGAAGGAGAGTTCGTGACGCTAGCCCTAAAGCTATTTCGCGGAGAACCAGCTATCTCCGAGTTCGATTGGAATTTCTCCGCTAACCACAGGTCATCCAAAAGATTTGTACCTCTTCCTGGTTCGGCCCTCCACGTAGTTTTACCTACGCTTCAGCCTGCCCATGGTTAGATCACCCGGTTTCGGGTCTAATCCCGTGTACTAAATCGGCCTATTAAGCCTCGCTTTCACTACGGCTCCGTCATATGACTTAACCTTGCACACGAAATTAACTCGCTGGATCGTTCTACAAAAAGCACGCCATCACAGAATAAATCTGCTCTGACTCATTGTAAGCACATGATTTCAGGTTCTATTTCACTCCCCTTCCGGGGTTCTTTTCGCCTTTCCCTCACGGTACTAGTTCGCTATCGATCGTAAAGAGTATTTAGCCTTAGCGGGTGGTCCCGCCAGTTTCAACCAGGGTTTCACGTGTCCCGGCCTACTCGAGAATACAAACATAAGGACAAAGAATTTTTAGCTACGGGACTGTCACCCTCTATGGTGTGGCTTTCCATCCACTTCTCCTAATCCTTTATTTTCTTACCTTACCCGGACTTTGGCAGTTGCCGGTCGCAAAGAGAAGGGCTCATAAAAGCACTTCTCTTTGGTCGTTTGTATCTCACAACCCCTTCCTAGCATTCGCCTGCCAGCTTATTTACTCCTCATTCAGTCACGATATTGACACCCTCAGATAACCAATTTTCCAGTGAGGACTGTTTGAGCACCACTAGGTGCGAGTTCCGCAGCGGAAAATTGGTTGCTGAGTAGGCAATATTAGATCTTATATATCGTAACTAAATGAGAAGCAAAAGTTAAAAAGGTTTTGGCTCTTCCCGTTTCGCTCGCCGCTACTCGGGGAATTGAGGTTTCTCTCTTTTCCTGTGGGTACTTAGATGTTTCAGTTCCCCACGTGCCCTCCTACTATCCTATATATTCAGATAGTGGTAACCGCGTATAACCACGGCTGGGTTGCCCCATTCGGAAATCCCCGGGTCAAAGCTTGATTGGCAGCTTACCGAGGCTTATCGCAGCCTTCTACGTCCTTCTTCGGCTCTTTACGTCAAGGCATCCGTCATGTGCTCTTGAGTAACTTTTTTACGTTGATTGACTCCGCGCAAACCCAAATGTTCGCGCTTCGTCGGTTTGACTAGCGATTTGTGGTTACAAAAGTAACTTCAAAATCGCTTGGTTTATTTGCATTACCCTCGATGATATCTTGAAGCAGATACCATCGATATTCAATTTTCAAAAAACAACTCCGCCTTTTCTTACTTGGCGGAGCCCACATTCACTTAAACAATCAAGTAACTAGGTTCTAGAACGAGCCTCCGTTATTACTGGCTGATTGTTTACGCATATGTGAGCTCTCACTTAAAGTCTGTAGCCACTTTAGCAGGTTTGGACCGCTTGTGTAAAGGGGTTTTTTGACGTGTGAATTATGCCGCTTCGCGGTGTTCTTGGTTTTCGGATGGCATGTCTTCGGTGGCCGATTCGGCATTTAGGGGAGGCAATCCGGCTGCTGCACGCTTTTCATCCGCATTTACCCGAGCCGCTTCAGCCTCATCTTGGTTGCGTTGAAATCGTAAGGTTGCCAAATCATCGGCATAGTTAGCCGCTGTTGCAGGTGTTGCTTCAGCTGCTCGAATCTTGTCGGCAAGTTCGCTGGGTGTCTGTGGAAATGATCCCGTCTCGTTATCCTCTGGTCCTGGTCCGGCTTGTTCTGACATGGTTGTTCCTTTTGTTCTTGAATTTGATTATAGCATCTTGGCGGAGTCATCTATAATGAGGAAAACGGAGGAATTAGGATGTTTGAATCAGAAGAGCACCATGAAGAAAATGAGGCTGGCCCGGAAGATCACAGCGTCGGCCAAGAAACTGATGTTGAGTTAACTCAAGAAGCAGCAGATGAAAATGTTCCCGTGGCAGAAGATGAGCCGGCTGAGGCGGACCCCCTCCCTTCACCCGAAGCACTGGTTGAATCGGGTGATGTCCCCGATCCTGAGGAAGATAATGCCAGCCCCGGATATACGTCGCCTGAAAGCGATCAGAACAAGGAAGCCTAATTACCCTTTTAGACGGTAGTTCGGAGCTTCTTTGGTAATTTTTACGTCGTGCGGGTGTCCTTCAATCAGGCTAGCGTTGGTTATGCGGACAAATTGAGCGGTTTTTTGAAGATCGGGAATGGTTTCTGCGCCGCAGTAACCCATACCGCTACGTAAACCGCCCATAAGTTGGTGAACGGTTTCGCGCAAGGGCCCGCGGTAAGGCACTTGGCCTTCAATCCCTTCCGGGACCAGCTTATCGCTATCATTTACATTCTCCTGGAAGTAGCGTTCTTTGGCTCCCTCACCGCCACCCATGGCCCCCATGCTGCCCATGCCCCGGTAGGTTTTATAGGAACGGCCTTGGTACAGTATGGTTTCTCCGGGCGTTTCTTCGGTGCCGGCAAATAACGACCCGATCATGACAACGTTGGCGCCGGCGGCTAAGGCCTTGGTGATGTCGCCGCTATACTTAATGCCGCCGTCGGCAATCACCGGAACGTTGTGTTTTTTACACGCATGGACAGCATCTTGCACGGCGGTGAGCTGCGGCATTCCGATACCGGTTACCACCCTGGTGGTGCAAATTGATCCCGGACCAATCCCAACCTTCACAGCATCGGCACCGGCCTTCATTAAGGCTTCGGCCCCTTCGGCGGTAGCCACGTTGCCGCCCACCACTTCGACCTTGTTGCCAAACCGGTCTTTGAGGGCCTTCACGGCGTTAAGCACTCCCTGTGAATGTCCGTGAGCGCTATCAACAAACAGCACATCGATACCGGCTTCAACCAACGCCCCGGCTCGCTCCATGCCGGCGTCCCCAACACCAATGGCTGCTCCAACGAGCAAGCGTCCAAGTTCATCCTTAACCGCTCCGGGAAAGTCCTGCTGCTTGGTAATGTCTTTAATTGTCATAAGCCCGTGCAGGCGACCGTCACTATCAACCACCGGTAGTTTCTCGATGCGATGGGCTTGAAAGATCTTGTGCGCCTCTTCGAGAGTAGTGCCAGTCGGGGCGGTCACCAGTGGAGCCTGCGTCATGCAATCGGCCACTTTTAGCGTATTATCATCTACAAAACGTAAGTCGCGACTGGTAATAATACCAACTAAGCGGCCGTCGGCATCGCCATTTTCAGTAACCGGAGCACCGGAAATACCTGCCTCTGCCATGGTTGCACGAATTTCCGCAACGGTTGCATCCGGCGCTACTACAATCGGATGAACGATCAATCCGGCTTCGCTCTTTTTTACTTTCTTAACTTCGGCAACTTGTTCGTCTATTGATAGATTCTTATGAATCACACCCAAGCCGCCTAAACGGGCCATGGCAATCGCGGTCCGGCTTTCGGTAACGGTATCCATGGCTGCCGATAGCAGTGGCATAGTCAGCGTGATCTTTTTTGTGAGATGAGTCCGAAGGTCAGCTTCAGATGGGAGAATCTGCGAATAGGCTGGCACAAGCAGAACGTCGTCGAAGGTTAGGGCTTCTGGTATGTGACGTAAATCGCTGTTGCTATGGTTAGTTTCAGCCATTGGCTCCCTCATTTGTATTAAAAAACTATAACACAAACCACAAGAATAATAAAGCCTATTATTACTGGAGTTATACTTCCCGGGACGCATGGTGCGCCCCGGGAAGCGGTCCCCTTCGATCCGAGATTTGCATGCAAACGACATCCGAGATCTCGCTGAGGACGAGAAGGAAGTTGGCTCTAGGCCTGGTTTGCACGACTCGGGAGGAGGCGGCACCGGGATATGGGGTGCCTCAGACACGAACGGTGAACTGCTGATTCGGGGCTCGTGTCTGGCGCAGGAGGCATGCTAGGGACATGCCGCAAGCTGCGACTTTCGTCCCACCATGTGGGCTGGAACGAATCTGTAAAAACTGGTAGCCCGGCGGGGTTCGCTGAGCAAGCGATCCCCTCCCAGCCGGGCT
>DASVGB010000058.1:0-2699 GCA_036379755.1 Candidatus Saccharimonadia bacterium
CCAATGGTGAAAGTGCGTGTATAACAGCTTTTCAACGGATGGCAAATAATGATTGTATACAAAAATTATTCAGTTATTTATCCCCAAAAATTGTGAATAAACAATTTGCATTTTTAAACCGCTATCGCTAGACTGATTCTCAGTGGTAAGGAGCATTATAAATGGCTGAGGTTCTTCCGGAGATTCAAACCTTCGCCCGCATCAAAGTGGTTGGTGTTGGAGGGGGTGGCACAACAGCAGTTGAGCGAATGATTAGCTCGAGGTTGCAGGGAATTGAGTTCATAGCAATTAATACCGATGCACAATCATTGCATCACTCGCATGCACAGCAAAAGGTGCATATTGGGCAGAGTTTAACCCGGGGTCTCGGTGCCGGCGCCAACCCTGATGTCGGCCGTAAGGCTGCTGAAGAGAATCACGCAGACATAAGTGATGCGCTAAAAGGCGTCGATATGGTTTTTATAACCGCTGGCATGGGCGGGGGTACCGGTACCGGTGCAGCACCTATAATTGCTGCGGCTGCGCGAGAGTCGGGTGCATTAGTGGTAGGTATTGTCACCAAGCCATTTACATTCGAAGGCGAGCGTCGCATGGATCAAGCTGAGCATGGCATTGAAGAAATGCGCGAAGCGGTTGATACGCTGATTACGATACCGAATGATCGCTTGCTCGATATGGTTGATCGGAAAACATCGCTGCTTGATGCTTTTAAGGTGGTTGACGATGTTTTGCAGCAAGGTGTTCAGGGTATTTCCGATTTAATAACCGTCCACGGATTGATCAATCTCGACTTCGCCGATATTAAGTCGATTATGGAGAACGCCGGGTCGGCGCTTATGGGAATTGGCCGGGCTAAAGGTGAGAACCGTGCGGTTGAAGCCGCCCGTCAGGCTATCGATTCCCCGCTCCTGGAAGTAAATGTTGATGGCGCCAAGGGTGTCCTATTTAATATCACCGGCGGCCGGAACATGAGCATGTATGAGATTGACGAAGCGGCTAAGACAATTACGGAAGCTGTTGATAGCAACGCCAATATTATTTTTGGTGCGGTGCTCGATGAAACCATGGATGACGACATTAAAATTACGGTTGTAGCAACCGGATTTGAAACAACGCCGCGGCCTCCGCGTCCAGCGTTCAATCCATCGGTGGCAACTCCGAGTCGAGAATCATATACCGATGTGCCAATGCCGTCATTTATGGATGCCGACCCGTTGCCGGCTCCTTCGAGCGAACCGGTAGCAAATCGTTTTAAGGCCGAACCTTTCATTAATGAGCGTCCTACTTTCGAGGATTCGGGAACTCTAGACGATGAAAACTCCCTGTTTAATCAACCGGTTCGCCCGGAAGTAAATTCCATAGAGCCGGAAGTCGATAGGAGCGCAGAAAAGCCGGGTCACCCCAAAGAGACTTCGGTCGCTAAAAGCCGCACTGCCAAATCATTGATTGAACGCGCCAGCCGTGCAGTCAGCGGTCATGGCCACGAATATAAAGAAGAAGATCTAGACGTTCCGGCTTTTTTGCGGCGTAAAAAATAGGGAGATAAACGCTACGTGAAGTGCCCTAAATGCGAACATGAGGCCTCTAAGGTCATGGAATCACGCGATCTTGAAGACGGTACATCCATCCGCCGACGTCGCCAATGCCTGAATTGCAGTCATCGTTTCACCACGTATGAGCGGCTGGAGCGGCCACCGCTTGCAGTCATTAAGAAAGATGGTCGGCGCGAGCTGTATCGGCGGGAAAAAGTTACCGGCGGTTTGTACCGTGCCTGCGAAAAACGGCCAATTCCGGCCGAGGTTATTGAAGCCATCGCAAATCAGATTGAGCAGGAGGTCCGCAGCTTGGGCGAGCCTGAGGTAACGGTTGGGCAGGTGGGGGAAATCGTCATGAATAAGTTGCTGGAGCTGGATGATGTAGCCTACGTCCGTTTCGCCAGTGTTTACCGGGCTTTCACCGACGTAGCTTCTTTTGAAGCTGAGTTAGCCCGCCTGAAACGCCGTATTGATTCTCCGGCTAACCCTTAGGAAGCCTCAGCTTTTTGCTATACTAAAGCCATGAATCTTTATATCTTGTACACCAAAGACACCCCGGCCGACCGTGATATCAGCTATTTGCAGCGGCGTTTAGACGAACGGCGTATCTCTTGGAAGGCAATTGATGCTGATAGCCGTGATGGCGCAGCTAAGACAGAGCTGTACGACATCATGAGGCGTCCGGCGGTTTTAGTAACCGATTCGAGCGGAGGGGTGATGCAGAAATGGGAAGGGGAGCTTCCTCGCCTCGAAGATATTATCACCTATTATCCGGCTGGCTGATGGTTGCAGTTCTCGTTAACTTTATTAATTTGTTTGTTACGGTTTTCCAGGTTCTTATACTGATTCGGGTGATTATGAGCTGGGTGTCGCCGCATCCCTCAAGCCGAATCGGGCTGCTTATTATGGAGCTGACCGACCCGCTGTTGCTGCCCATCCAGAAGGTTTTGCCAAAAACCCAAATGTTTGATTTTTCACCACTGGTAGCATTCCTATTACTGCAGCTTTTAAGTGTATTCGCCAACCAACTGGGAACTACGTAAGGTATGACCCAGCATTTCATAGCAAAGGCCGAAGGTGCCAACTTTCCTGAATTCGAAGCTGAGATGCTTAACGTCTGGGATGATGAAAAAACCTTCGAGCAGTCACTTAAAAACCGTGAAA
>DASVGB010000059.1:0-2412 GCA_036379755.1 Candidatus Saccharimonadia bacterium
AGATACTGGCAGGGGCATTCCTAAAGATATGCAATCCCTTCTATTCCGCAAGTTTCAACAAGCTGGCTCAAGTTTGCTGACACGCGATACTACCAGAGGAACCGGGCTCGGTCTCTATATCTCTAAACTGCTAGGTGAAAAGATGGGCGGAAAGATAAGCCTGGAAAATTCCGAGCCGGGCAAAGGCACCACCTTTAGCTTTTCGCTGCCGCTAGCCACCTCGGAGCAAATAAAAGCAAGCCGCGAGCATGAGGCCCAGCCGAAAAGTAGTGCCTAACGTTACTACTAGCTTGTTTTGCCTAAACCGATTACGATGCAACTATGAACATATACGTTGGTTTGAGCGGTGGGGTCGATAGCTCCGTAGCGGCGGCTCTCTTGCAGCATCAGGGTCATGATGTGACCGGGGTCTACATGAAAAACTGGACAGAGGATTTGCCCGGCATGAAGTGTCCCTGGCAGGATGATTTGCGCGACGCTCGGGCGGTGGCAGCCACGCTTAATATCCCATTTAAGGTTTTTGATTTTGAGGCTGAATATCGAAGCCAAGTGGTGGATTATATGATTGCGGAGTATCAAGCTGGGCGCACCCCGAATCCGGATGTGATGTGCAATCAGGAAATTAAATTCAAGTTGTTTCTTGATGCAGCTTTGGCCGATGGCGCGGAGGCAATTGCCACCGGACATTATGCCCACATAGACGCTGGGCAGCTGCTTCGTGCCGAAGACGACAATAAAGATCAAACCTATTTCCTGTACCGTATAACTAGTGAGGCGTTGCAAAAGACTGTAATGCCGATTGGCGACTACACCAAGCCGGAAGTTAGGAAGTTAGCTGCGGATTTCGGTTTACCAACGGCCACCAAGAAGGATTCGCAAGGAATTTGTTTTGTTGGCCCGGTAGGAATGAAGGCTTTTTTGAAGCAGTATGTGGCGGCCGATCCCGGTCCGATTATGCTTCATGGGCAGAGGATCGGTACGCATGAGGGAACGGTATTTTATACTATCGGCCAACGCCAGGGGCTGGGTGTTGGCGGCGGCAAACCTTATTATGTGATCGGCAAAGACATGGCGGCCAATACAGTATTCGTGACCGATGACTCGGCAGACTTAGATCTCCAGACCGACCAGATTCAATTGCGGGACATGCATTGGATAGGTGACGCACCTGATTCCAGTATCACACTCAAGGCACGATTTCGTCATCGCGGCGAATTGGTTGAGTGCCAGCTAAAAGAAGATCTGCTGGTGCTGGCTCATACTGTGTCAGCCATCGCGGCTGGTCAGTCAGCCGTCATATACAAGGATGCTGTTTGCTTGGGTGGGGGAATTATCTCCGCTTCTGTCGCCCATGCGGTTAGGTAGAAAAAAGCCCCACTGGGCTTGCTTTCGCAATCCTAATGGGGCGGAGAATACCGTCCACCCGCCGTATCCCGGCTTTGCCTTTAAGGGGCTCGAACCGACCATACGGCGGGTGATTGACGTCTAGCGATGCCACCGCCGATTCCGGATGTCCTTTCGTTCTTGGCCATAGGGCTGCTGAGCTAGTGCTCGAACAGCCGGAGATGCGCCGACATAGGCGAGCCGCGGCACCAGGTTGAGTCGAGCGAGCAGATCATTGTTCGACTTTCCGCGGACGGGAGGGATCCGGTACTTCGACCTCATGGTGATGACGATGTCGCCGGGACTGGTCTTGAAGACCTCGTATGGGCGCCGGTTTCTTAGTTCTGTCGTAACGGTTCGCCACCAGTTGCGAGTCTCGTAGGGCTTGTACTGCAGTTCATCTCGATACCGGGCGATCAGCCGCAGCCATCTGAGGCGGGCGGCGGTTTCCGGCGTTGCGAACTCGATCGCTTCATCGTCACATTCGAGCCAGAAGCTGACATAGTCCTCCGGCACGCCGAGAGCCTTGGCAACATCCTTAATAGAGAAACCATTCTTGATGACCTCGTGAAGGGCCTGGGTTTCGACGAAGGTGGCGTCTCGATTCCATGCGGTTACGGCATCGTGCAGCTTGCTGCGTAAGGCGGCCTGCATTGCGTCATGAGTGGCGGGTGGTGCCATTCTGACCTCCGATCGCGTATTGCGTGGTCATGCAAAGGTGCACTCAATCATACTGGGTTTTGCTATCCGGTGCTACAGCATCTGGAACAAAATACGCTACAATAATCGTTATGACTACCGAACAGATTAGACGAAAATACCTCGATTTCATGAAGTCCAAGGGCCACACTGTAATACCTCGGGCTAATTTAGTGCCGCAGGATGACCCTACAACGCTCTTTACCGGCTCCGGCATGCAGCCCTTGATTCCCTATTTACTTGGTGCTGAACATCCGGCGGGTAAGTGTTTGGTGGACAGCCAGCCAAGCCTGCGGGCCCAGGACATTGAAGAAGTCGGCGACAACCGGC
>DASVGB010000060.1:0-7020 GCA_036379755.1 Candidatus Saccharimonadia bacterium
TGCTTTTTCGTTGTGGAGCAGAACAAAAAAGCTGACTAATGCGGAGGTGCTGACAACCCAATATGGCAAAAAAACGGCGCATAAAACCGGCATTATTTTTTGAAGCATTACCAGCCGCTCCGCAGTTGCCGCATGCCGTCGTTTTTGACACAGAGCGCACAAAGCACCTGAAGCGCCTTGGTTTATTGGCAAGCCGTCAACTTTATAATGACACCATAGCCTTGGCCCATGATATCGGCCTCTTCGTGGCCATAATCCTGCGTATGCTGGGAGGCCAAACAATGCGTACGATCGCGCTTTTCGCGCTTAGCGGCATGGCAATAGCCGGTACGATTGTGGCAGTGCGTATTGGCACGGCAGCCCTTTCGGAGCATGGACCAAGTCTTGCAAGTCCTGCCGTTATTATGGGGATGAAGAATACCGGCACCACCATTCTTGATAAAAATGGGGTAGTACTCTATAAGGGTTATGGCGCCGTTGATCGACGATCGATACCGCTTTTCGAGATGCCCCCGTCGGTAGTACAAGCAACGCTAGCGGCTGAAGACCCTGATTTCTACAAACACCCCGGTGTTTCGTGGCGAAGCGTAGCTCGAGCCGCTTACCGCAATGCCAGCGAGAATGGCAAGATTCAGGGCGGATCGACCATCACGCAACAACTTGTTAAAAACACGCTGCTCACCAGTGAGCGGTCGTTTACCCGCAAATACAAAGAAATGGTTCTTTCAATGGCAATGGAACGACGTTATACCAAGGATCAAATTCTGGAGATGTATCTTAATACCATTTACTATGGCCAGGGCGCGTATGGCATTCAAACAGCAGCCCAAACCTACTTTCACAAACCAGCACGAGAACTCACCTTAGGCGAAAGTGCCTTATTGGCTGGCCTGCCGCAAAG
Organism: Candidatus Saccharimonadia bacterium; assembly: GCA_036379755.1. Classification (GTDB taxonomy): domain Bacteria; phylum Patescibacteriota; class Saccharimonadia; order UBA4664; family SCTI01; genus JASLFZ01. The sequence continues at coordinate 902 of DASVGB010000060.1, forward strand.
TCCTAGCCGATTTGATCCAAATATCAACGAAGAAGGAGCCAAAAAACGCCGCGATTACGTATTAAGCCGAATGCAAGAGCTGGGATATGCCGAGAATGTAGCAGTAAGCGCCGCCAAATTGCAGCCAATTGATGCCGGCAGCCATCAAGTTGTACTGAAAGCACCTCATTTCGTCTTTTATGTGTTGCAGCAGTTACGCCGCGAGTACGGCGAAAAAACCGTTAAAGAAGGGGGGATTACGGTAACTACCACCTTGGACTACATCAAACAGCAAGAGGCTGAGTTGATTGTTAAAAAGCAGATAACCAAGCTCGTGGCGCACAACAGCACCAATGGGGCCCTGGTTTCACTCAATCCTAAAACTGGTGATATCATCAGTATGGTTGGCAGCGTAGACTATAACGCTCCCGGTTTTGGCAATGTAAATGTTACGCTCTCGGAGCTACAACCGGGATCAAGCTTTAAGCCGATTGCCTATGCCGTGGCTTTTTCGAAAGGCTGGAATGGCGCTACGGTGGTTGATGATAAGCCGGTGCGTTTTCCTCAACCTAGCGGAGAAGTTTTTGCTCCGCAAAACTATGATCTCAAATTCCGAGGCCAGGTATTACTACGCCGAGCACTGGCCAACTCCTTTAATATTCCAGCGATCGAAGTGCTGCAGCACGGCGGCCTGGAAGCAACCCTGGCAATGGCGCATAATCTGGGTATTCGACCACCCAGTTTAACGGAAACCAACCGTTACGGATTAAGCTTGGTTTTAGGTGGCGGCGAGGTGCGGCCAATTGATATGGCGGCGGTGTATGCCACCTTCGCCAATGGCGGTAAAAATGTCGCGCCTCAAGCTATCCTCGAAGTAAAGGATCGTGCTGGCAACAGTATTACCAAGCCGCGGACCGTCCCGACACGCCAAGCCATCGACCCGCGCATTGCTTTCATGATCACTAACATATTAAGCGACACTGAGGCGCGCAAGGAAGAGTTTGGCGCGCGCAATCCCTTACAGCTAAGCCGGCCCGCAGCCGCTAAAACCGGTACCACTAACGACTTCAGGGACAACTGGACCATCGGATATACTCCGCAGTTGGCGACCGCCGTCTGGGTTGGAAACAATGATCACTCGCCAATGCTCAATGTTGACGGTATCACCGGAGCCGCTCCTATTTGGCATGATTATATGGAAATGGCGTTGGCCGATAGCCCGGTAGAGCAGTTCACTCCGCCATCGGGTCTGGCGTTCACCAAAGTCTGCCCGATCGATGGCGGATTGGCTGCCCCTAATGATCCATCGGCTATTGAAGAGGTGTTTCTCGTGGAAAACCAACCAACAAAGCGCTGCGGGCAAATCCGGCCGCCAGCAGTTCTTGTGCAAGCTGTAACTCCCCAAAATCCGACTCCGCCGACTCCAGGATCCCCAAGTGAAGCTCCGCCCTTGCTACCACCGGAGCCGGGCAGGGGAGGAGGTGGTGACGACGGAGACCGCGGCACGCCGACACCCGACCCAAACCAACAGCCCGTTAGTCCGCCGCCTTCAACATTTCCCTTTAAAAAGCAGTGAGGGAAATATTGAAAATAAGCGTTGACACACATCTGGACTTGTTTTATAATTTATTTACCTAACTAGATATCGTGTTGTAATAAAATAACGTAGAAGAAGATGTCCGATACTATTGTCCCACAATCTGCTTTTAACTATGTCCAAACGGCTGAAGCAATTTTGGGCGCGCTGCGTAATGAGCGCGACCGCCAAATTGTTGCTCAACGCTATGGCTTAGGCTTGCCGAAACGCCATACCCTGGAAAAAATCGGCAGCCAGTTTGGTATTACCCGAGAACGGGTGCGTCAAATTGAAAAAGCCGCCACGGTTAAACTGCAACAGACCGCTTCTACTGAACTAACACGTATCGACAATGCTCTTAAGCAGCATTTAGCCCGGAACGGTCAGGTCGACCTTCTTCAAGACGTGGCCGCAGCTGTGGGTGCACACACCCCGGCCCAGCAGGCATATATCTCCTTCTTGGCCGCCCTGGCACCCAGCATTGAAATTATTGAAGACAGCGACCACTATCATTCCGCTCTGTCCACCTTGCCGGAATACCACAAACAGCACATTGCTGAAATTACCAGCCATCTGGTTCACCACCTCAAGCAAAAGGCTAAGCCTACCCCAATCGATGCCCTCCATAAGGCAATTCCATACGACATCAGCAAGCAAACCACCCAACAGGTTGCTCGGGTTTCTAAACGCTTGGCTCATCATGACGGCCATTGGGGTTTGAGCCACTGGCCGGAAGTTAATCCGCGCTCAATTCGCGATAAGACCTATTTGGTGCTGGGCAAGCATGGCCAGCCGCTTCACTTTACCGATATCGCTACCCATATCGCCGGCCTCGGCAATCAAAAGCGCAGTGTAACGACTCAGGCAGTTCACAACGAATTAATCAAGGATCCGCGCTTTGTACTGGTAGGGCGGGGGATTTATGCTTTAAGCGAATGGGGCTACACTCCTGGCACCGTCGCCGACATCATTACCGAAGTCTTGCGCGATGAATCGCCGCTCCATAAAGATGAAATCGTTAAGCGCGTACTGCAAAAACGCCAAGTTAAAACCACGACCATCGTCCTCAACCTGCAGGAAAAAGATCAGTTTATCCGGGTTTCCAAGGCGACCTACGCCTTAAAATAAGCAACGGATCAGACGTTAGTACACAGGGAAGTAATAAGGTAAAATAGAGGCATGGGGTGCACGCTCATTACGCTTAGTTCAGCCAGCTTAGCCGGGAACAGGTTATGGATTTTCTAATAACTATTCTGTTTGCGGTTATGCAGATCATTGGAACGATTCTTTTTACCTACTACGGCTGGGTGATCGTGGTCGCTATTTTTCTCTATCTTATTTGGCAAAATCGACGCCGCGAACAGTGGGTCGGCCAGATTGAACACATCTTATTGCAGATAGAAGTTCCCAAGGAAAACGAGAAAAAGGAGCTTTCGGCCGAGCAAATGTTCGCCAGCCTACACGGCATTTTGCGCTCAAAATCCGATTTGCGAAAGGAAGGCTCACTGCAAGAACATATCAGTTTTGAAATCGCGGTTATTAATGACCAGATCCGCTTCTATGTTTGGACCCCGCGCCATCTTAAAAATTTTGTTGAAGGCCAAATTTATGCCCAGTATCCCAATGTCCAAATTACTGAGGGCATAGCCGACTACGCTAAAACTGAGCTGGGTTCACGGCAAGCCTACACTACGGTTCTGGGTTTGACCAAAACCGAACTACTGCCGATTAAAACCTTCCAATCATTTGAAGTCGACCCGCTAGCCGGCATTACCGCCACCCTCGCCAACATGGAAGACCCAGGCGAAGAAATGTGGATTCAAATTTTAGCCCGCCCCATTGATGACGATTGGCACAGTAAAGGGCTCAATTATATTGAAGATATCAAGGAAGGGAAGACCCACGAACCGTTCGAACAAATGATTTTTAAGGCGTTGCTGGCAATTCCCGGCTACATTTTAACCAACTTCTTAGGTGCTCTGGTTACACCTCCCGGGGAAGCTAAAGAAGTTAAAAAAGAGCTGAAGGCCACAACCGGCGATCAAGCGCTGGCTAAAGCCGCTGAGGAAAAGATTAGCAAGCTGGGCTACCAGGTATATATTCGTATCGTTTACCTGGGAAATGACCCAATTGTTGCCCGGCAGCGTAATCAAGCCATTATTGGCGGGTTTAAGCAATTTAATACCACCAATTTAAACGGTTTCTATGCTGAATCGTCGAAAGAGGGGACGGGGGGGGTTGATGCGTACCGCGCCCGCCTATTTACCAGCTCCGGCTATATCTTAAATATTGAGGAGCTGGCCAGCGTTTATCACTTGCCTCATAAAAGCGTAGAAACGCCGAACATGGTGTGGACTACTACTAAAACATCGGAGCCGCCGCCAAACCTGCCAACCGAGCTGACCGCCGAGCCAACCGGCATCAGCTTGTTTGCTGCCACCAACTTCCGCGGTAAGCAGCTCAAGTTTGGCATGAAGCGGATCGACCGCGGACGCCACCTCTACATCATTGGTCAAACCGGAACCGGAAAATCCAAGCTGCTTAACTTGCTAAGCTTGTCGGATATTTATCATGGAGAGGGAATGGCAATTATCGACCCGCACGGTGACTTTGCCACTGACATGCTGCAATACGTTCCGGAACACCGGCTGCAGGACGTTATTTACTTCAACCCAACCGACCGCGATTTTCCGATCGCCTTTAACCCCCTCGAAGTCTACGACCAAGCTTTTAAAAATGATATTTCCTCGGAAATGATCGGCGTGCTCAAACGGATGTTCGAATCATGGGGACCGCGGCTGGAATATATCTTGCGCTTTACACTGCTCGCACTGCTTGATTACCCGGACGCCACAATGCTTGGAATCACTCGCATGCTAACCGATAAGGAATTCCGCAAAAAAGTTATTAAGGAAATTAAAGATCCGGTCGTGAAAGCCTTCTGGGTAACCGAGTTTGCGTCTTGGAACGATAAGTTTGCCAACGAAGCGGTGGCGCCGGTACTCAACAAGGTGGGAGCCTTCACCGCCAACCCGCTGATTCGTAATATTATTGGTCAACCCCGCTCGCGGCTAGACTTGCGCAAAATTATGGACGAAGGCAAGATTTTAGTAGTTAACCTTTCCCGCGGTCAAATAGGGGAGGATAACGCCAGCATTTTAGGAGCCTTAATGGTTACGAAGATCCAGCTGGCAGCAATGTCGCGGGCAAATATCCCTTTGGATCAGCGTCGCCCGTTCTACCTGTATGTCGACGAATTCCAGAACTTCGCCACCGACAGCTTTGCAACCATTCTCAGCGAGGCGCGTAAATATGCTCTGAACCTAACGGTTGCCAACCAATACGTCTCCCAGATGCCAGAAGAGGTCCGCAGTGCCGTCTTCGGTAACGTCGGTTCGATTGTAAGCTTCCGCGTGGGTGTCGACGATGCACCAATTATTGCCAAGAACTTTGCGCCGCTGTTTGAGCCCGATGACCTAGGCAAGCTGCATAATCAGCATATTCTAATTGATATGAGTATTGATGGTGAAAAGTCGATGCCGTTCTCGGCAAAAACCCTGCGCATGCCCGATCCCGAGTACGACTTCACCCCTCAACTTATTGAACTAAGCCGCCAGCACTATGCCTCTGATCGTACACAAGTCGAACAAGAGATTTCTGAATGGACATTAGGTCAGGCTGCTACCGAAAAACCCAGCGCCGAGCAGGAAGCCACACCCGCGCCTACTCCTCACGAACAAAAACCGAACAGCTTTTTAGGGGCGCTGAAAAACCCCGAACCGCCACCAGCGAGCCAACCGGTACATGCAGCCGCGCATAATCCGGGATCAACAGGGGGCAACAGAAATAAACGACGAGGCCGAAGCGGTCAGCGCAACCAAAATGAACAGATGGGCAACAGGAGTGGCCAGCAAGCGTCGGTAGGTGCCGGAACACCGGTTCGTATGGAAACTCGCGCCCACGAACGGGCGGTGCGGCCGGAAGAGAGTGTGGTAATGCGGGGACCAGCCGGAGAATAAGAAAACTCAGGAAACCCAGCAGACGTGGGCGGTCAATTGCATCTTGATCGAAAGTATAAAGCTATGTCGCACAATGTATATTTTGCGACATATAGTATATTAAAAAGAGTTGGTATGAGTGGGGGCTTGGTACCGTTGATTTAGGGTCAATTATCCCTTATATAAGTTTAAACTTTACCTTCCTTCTTTTGTATACGCACCGGCTTTTCGCTTATTAAGGATGTTGTAACTTTTGCTTTTAGGGGTACCTAGGAACGGTTTATCAGCCATAGCTGCCTGCCCCTCTCCCCTTGCCAATTATAGCTTCCGCTGGCAGCGCCTAAGAACCCGGGATTTCCCGGTGCTTATTAGACATTGATTTTAGTGTACAAAAACCGAACAGAGGAGGGAAGAGTGGAGGAGTTCCGTTAACAGTAATCGGGCGACTGCTCTCCTATTTATAATAGGCTTTATGAGGAATGCGAAGATCAATGTACTGCGTAGGCTGTTTTCTCGTCCGCTTTAATTCAAGTTGGACTTGCTTGAGGTCGGCTATCTCCTCCCCC
>DASVGB010000061.1:0-3132 GCA_036379755.1 Candidatus Saccharimonadia bacterium
ATTTGGATTACCGGGTGGTGCTGGACCTCCACGATGCCAGCGGCAATAAGATTAACGGGACCATGGATCCATTTGAAGAAGTTTGGCGGACCGGCAAAAGCCTAATCAATAATGAGCTGACGATGCAAACCAAAGGCGGCCACATTGTGGCCATCTCGCTGATGCTCTCGCCGATTTACGACGATAACCATAAAGTTGCGGGCGGCATTGCGCTGTTTCATGATATTAGCAGCGACAAGGAAGTTGAAAGGCAGCGCAACGAGTTCATTTCGACCGCTTCGCACGAAATGCGCACGCCGGTAGCGGCCATTGAAGGCTATCTTTCATTAGCAATGAACCCTGCGGTTGCCACCGTTGACGACCGGGCAAAGGCCTATCTGGAAAAAGCCCACACCTCGACCCAGCATCTTGGCGCGCTTTTTCGCGACCTGCTTTCAGTTACTAAAATGGAAGATAGTAACCGTCAGGATAAACAAGAAATATTCGACCTTTCGCAGCTTACCAGTGAAGCGGTTGCCGATATGCAGTTTACCGCTCAAAAGAAAGGACTGGAGGTTCAATTCTCATCAGCCGACCCGATTGTACGCACTCAGAATACGGTTATGCCGGTTTACGCCGTGAAAGGCAATCCTCAACGGATTCGCGAGGTCATTACCAACTTGATGGAAAATGCCATTAAATTTACTAGTGGAGGCGTAATTAATGTATCCATCGGTGGAACCACCGATACCGTGACCGTAAGCGTCAGTGACACCGGTATTGGCATAGCCGCCGAAGATATTCCACACCTATTTCAAAAATTTTACAGAATTGACAGCACGGCCACCCGAACAATTGGAGGAACCGGACTTGGATTGTATTTGTGCCGGAGTATTATTGAGCGGGTAGGAGGACGCATCTGGGTAGAAAGCAAACTAAATGAAGGCAGCAGCTTTAAATTTAGTTTGCCGCGACTGGCGAGCGATAAGATAATGGCGCAAGATGCGCCGACTCCGGAATCAGCCGCACCGAATGCAGCCCCCACGCTGGCACCTGCGCCGGTAATGGCTGCTGCCACACCGCAACCCGGAGAGTCTGCTAAAATTCCCACCGTTACCGATATTTCAAAACCTAAGCCGGCGGCTGCGGTATGATTGCTCCAGATCGTATTGCCTGTTATGCTTATGGTAAGAGGAGCCTGTTGTGACCAAGTTAATGTTAGTAGAGGACGATTTCAGCCTACGCGATATCTATAGCGCCCGCTTTATGGCAGAGGGCTACACCGTAGTAACGGCTTCGGACGGCGAGGAAGCGCTAGCAATTGCGGTAAGAGAAAAGCCAGACTTAATTGTTTTGGATGTTATGATGCCCAAAATTAGCGGTTTTGATGTATTGGATATTCTGCGGTCAACCCCGGAAACCAAGTCAACAAAGGTAGTTATGATGACTGCGTTGTCGCAGGAAACCGATCGACAACGCGGGGAAAGCCTAGGCGTTGATGAATACTTGGTTAAATCTCAAGTTACCCTTGAAGACGTGGTGAGTACGGTTAAAGGAGTGCTCGGCACTACTGCCAATGGTGGTGCTCCGGCTACTGGTGCGCAACCTCTCGCACCTGGCCAGCAGCAGCAACCGCCGCCGCCAGCACCGCCAACCCCTGGAGTCTAAGGCTTACCGCTGACATGCGCATTAACCGTTATGTAGCAGCCGCCACCGGCCTTTCGCGCCGAGCTGCCGATGAGGTTATCTCCCAGTCTCGGATTCACGTGAATGAACACCCTGCCCAGCTAGGCATGAGTGTCGGCCCTGCCGATAGTGTACGTTTGGACGGCACGTTGCTACGCGTACCGCAAAGCCAAACAATCATGTTGCATAAACCGGTCGGGTATATTACTAGCCGACGACAGCAAGGCCAAACCCCAACCATCTACCGCTTGCTACCTCCAGAGTTACGGCGTTTAAAACCAATAGGACGGCTCGATCGCGACAGCTCCGGATTACTGCTCTTAACCGACGATGGGGAGTTGGCACAGCAGCTTCAACACCCCAGCAAGGGCAAATGGAAGCGATACGAGGTACGCCTGGACCGGCCATTGGGTCCCGAAGACCAGCGACAGCTGGAGCAAGGAGTAACCTTGCCCGACGGCCCCAGTCTCCTGAAAATACAGAGCCAAGGATCAACCCATATCGTGAGCCTCCAAGAGGGACGAAACCGGCAAATCCGGCGCAGCTTTGACGCCTTGGGTTACAAAGTAACCAGCTTGCACCGCACCGATTTTGGCTCATATAGGCTTGGTACACTGGGGGAGGGAGAATGGAAGCATGAATCTACTGCTTAATATTGTTAGCTTGCTGATAGCTCTAGCGCCGCTACCTGCCTTGAATGCTCATGTTGTTGAACAGCTTGAAAGCCGAACCTATCCATCACCGGTTAGTGAGACAATGCCGGACTACCAAGCATCCACTATTCCAATAAAGGTAGTAACGGTTCCATTGCAATTAACGGCAAGCAGTGCCTATGCGATTGATTTGGACAGCAATCAAACGCTCTATAGTTCTCGTTCTGAGGTGGAGCGGCCAATCGCCTCCATAACCAAAATTGTAACCGCCCTGGTAATCTTAGAATCACACAATCCCAGCGAGATTATTACCATTCCGACACTTCCAGCCTACAGCCTCGGTGACGAGTTAAGCGGATTTCAACCCGGGATGCAGCTCAGTATCAACGACATGCTCACCGCTTTATTGGTGCAATCAGGCAACGACGCAGCCGATGCCTTGGCAATTATTGACAGTGGAAGTCGGGAAGCTTTTGCGAATAAAATGAACCGGTTTGTAGACCGATGGAGCATCACCGGCGCACACTTTTCCAACCCGTCAGGCTTGGTTGAAACGGGTAACGGCGCTTCGGCTGAAGCTTTAGCTAAAATCGGCTCGCTCGCCTTACGTAATCCAACCGTAACCCGTCTCATAAAAATGCCAAACGCTACCATCACAGCGAAAGATGGAAGGGCATTACGCGTAACGACCACCAACCAGCTTTTGCTTTCTGGTAGGTTTTCTGGTATAAAGACGGGATACACCTTGGTGGCCGGCCAGTGCTTTATTGGATTAACCACTATCCAAGGCCACCAAGTTATCACCGTCATACTC
>DASVGB010000062.1:0-2233 GCA_036379755.1 Candidatus Saccharimonadia bacterium
GGAGAGTATTTTGTTTAACCGATCACGGGTTTTTAATATTTCACGGGCTCGAATATCAATGTCAGTTGCCTGTCCGCCCACTCCTTCACTCCACGGTTGATGGATCATCATTTGGGCATTCGGCAGAGCAAACCGCTTACCTTTAGCCCCGGCGGTACTCAAAAGGGCGGCAAACGATGCGGCCAGCCCCATCACGATAGTTGAGACATCTGGTTTAATGTGGCGCATGGTGTCGTAGATGGCCAGCCCGGCGCTGACACTTCCGCCCGGTGAGTTTATGTACATTTGAACATCCTTCTTGGGATCTTCACTTTGCAAAAATAGCAGCTGTGCAATGGTCAAGTTGGCTACATTGTCGTCAATGGGTGTTCCAATAAACAAAATGCGCTCTTTCAGCAGCCGTGAATAAATATCATAAGCGCGCTCGCCATAAGCGGTTTTTTCCAACACGGTCGGAATTAAAATTTGGCTTTTAGCAGACATTGCAGCTCCTTCGGCATTTAGATTCCAATAATACTAAATTGGCAGTCGCATGTCTAGAGTGCTAGCTTAGGATTGGGCGTACGTTGTCAGGCTCTTTATAACTTTGCCTGCCATCAAATGATTATAGACGTCTTCCTTGATCTGATCGCCAGCCAGCTCTTTCTGCATTGCCGGATCGGTGTACTGCAAGCGCAGTCCTTCGATTTCATTCTCTATTTCATCAGCACCTACCGATAGTTTTTCTTGGCGGGCAATCTCGCTGAGCATCAAGGCCAGTTTCACGCGCTTTTCAGCTTCGGGGCGCATCTGCTTTTCCAGCTCTTCCATGGTCTGCTTTTGAGCAGATAGATAGTGTTCCATAGTCAGTCCACTTGATGCGAGACGCTGACTGATTTCGGCTTTCAACCGTTCTAACTGCTGAGCCAACAGCCGCTCTGGTACGGTCATCTTGCTTTTTGCGATAAGTTCATCGAGCAGTTCGTTTTCGTACTCCCGCTGTGCCGCTTGCTCGGCTTCGGCCTTAAGTTGATCCTTAAGATCAGTCCGCAATGCTTGGACAGTCTTGAAAGGTCCCACCTCTGCAGCAAAAGAATCATTAACCTCTGGCAGCATCAATTCGGTCACTTCATTGATCTTAGCGGTAAAGACAACTGGCTGGCCGGCCAAGCTTTTTTCGTGGTAATCCTTCGGGAAGGTTATGGTAAATGTCTTTTCCTCACCGGGCTTAAGACCCACCAGCTCTTCCTCAAATCCTGGGATAAAATTTCCTGATCCTAGCTTGAGTGTATAGTTTTTACCCGAGGCTCCAGGAACCGGTTCACCTTTCATAACGCCATCGTAATCAAATTTTACCTCGTCGCCCATTTCCGAACCACGAATTGCCGGTATTCGCTTGGCTACTCGCCGACGAAGATCTTCAAGCATCTCCTCCACCTGTTTTTCCTCAATCGAAACCGACTTGGCTGGTTTTTTAATCTTCTTGTAATCGGGAAGCGTAACCGGTGGTACGATTTCAACCGTTGCCTCATACTCCAGCTCGGTATAGGGCACAAACTTTTTAACTTGAATATCAGGTCGCGCGATAACCGCCACCTTTTCGGCAGCTACTGCCGCTGAGTAACTATGGCCGATGGCATGCTCCAATGCTTCTTGCTGAATCGCAGTATCGCCAACTTCACGAGCCACAATACTATCGGGCGCCTTGCCCGGACGAAAACCGGCAACCTTAACGTCTGGCCGGTACTTATCGTACGCATGCTCCTTAGCGTGTTGCAATTCGCCGCTATCGGCCGTAATCATAAAACTAATGTGCGTGTCGGTACGCTTGGTAACTTCGGCTTTCATAACCCGAGTATTGTAGCAGAGGAGTATAGGGGATGCCAGCCCGATGATTTTCTAGGCGCTAGCAGCTAAAGTTTCAACCGCCTCTATCGCGGGCATCGTCGGTTGGGAGATTGTTAATCCAGCAGCCGCACAGCCAAAACGCATGCTTTTTTCCAAGTCCCGCCCGAGGGCTTGAGCAACCATAAAGCCGGCATTAAAACTGTCGCCCGCACCCACGGTATGTATCGGATTTACCGGAAAGGCGGGTATGCGCAGTACTTCATCGCCCTTCATCGCCAAGGCGCCATTATCGCTGTCCTTTACTATGGTAAGTGCCGAAGTCAGTCCTTTCATCCGATGAAGCCCTTCATCAATGCTATTCACCTCCCACAACTGCTGAAATTCCTGCTTGCTTGGAAAATAATAA